>NZ_LWEZ01001162.1:0-27409 GCF_001634945.1 Alcanivorax sp. HI0044 | reverse complement strand
CCCATTCGGGGCACAGAGGGCGCGCTTTTGAAGGTGTCCCCTAACTGGGATCGAGATATGTCCATCCATCGAAAAAGTGCAACAACGAGTGCGGGCCAGCCTGAAAGACCCGAAGGGCGTGGCCTGGAGCGCCCATCTGCTGCGCCTTGCCTCTCGGAAAGGGAACCACCCTGACCATCGAGACAAGACACAACAGCTGAACGCTCCAGGCCACGCTGAGTACGCAAGGCGTTATTCAGAGGCTCCCTAGCTTTTCATGATTTCTGCCAGACGCTGATTAATAGTGCCGGTACATTCACTGATAATGTCATCGATGATTTCCGCACAGCTCGGATAACTATCGATCAGCCCCTGCACGATCCCCGACGTCCAGATACCACCATCAATTTCACCGGAGGTGAGTGCCGCCTTGCCTTTCACACCAGCCACCAGATCCACGATGTATTCAAACTTCATGTCCTGACCTTTTTCGCGTTCGATTTCGTTGACCTTGGTGGCCACCGCGTTCTTGTACACACGAGCGGTATTTTTCAAGGGGCGGAAGATCAGTGCGGTATCCAGTTCGGACGCCTCGGCAATGGCTCTCTTCATGTTTTCATGTACCGGGGCCTCTTTGGAGGCCAGGAAACGGGTACCCATGTTGATGCCATCGGCACCCAGCGCCAGACACGCCGCCATCTGCGCCCCGGTGCCGATACCGCCGGACGCCAGCATGGGAATTTTCAGTACACGGGCCGCCGCCGGCAGCAGCACCAGGTTGGGAATGTCATCTTCCCCCGGGTGGCCGGCACATTCGAAGCCATCCACGGATACCGCATCCACACCCACTTTTTCCGACTTGAGCGCATGGCGCACTGACGTGCACTTGTGCACCACCTTCACCCCGTATTCCTTGAACAGGGGCATATGCGGTTCCGGGTTACGGCCGGCGGTTTCCACCACGGTGACACCGTTTTCACAAATTACCCGGGCGTATTCCTCGTAGGGCACCGGCTTGATGGTCGGCAGAATGGTCAGGTTCACACCGAAGGGCTTGTCGGTCATTTCCTTGCAGCGTTTGATTTCCTTGTCCAGATCTTCCGGGGTCGGCTGCGTGAGGGCGGTGATGATGCCCAGACCGCCAGCGTTGGAAACTGCACTGGCAAGCTCCGCATAACCCACGTTCTGCATGCCGCCCTGAACGATCGGATACTCAATGCCCAGCAATTCGGTAATACGCGTTTTCATCGGTGTTCCTCTCTCATTGTGCCTGTCTCCACCAGCCTCTCAGCTCAGCGTCGTTTCAACGTTCCGAGGGCGTCTCGCGGAGCACGATGGCGGGAAATTAATCACGCCGCACGGCGTGCCAGCAATGACCGGAATTCTCACCGACTGGATTGGTTCGGGTAGCAACGCCGACAACCATAGCCCAACACCCGCTGAATTCGCGGCCTGCGCGTTTCGCCGATCCACGTCGGCCGAAAGCACCAAACTACACAGCATTTTCTGTTTTGTATGCCATTGCTGCCTGCTTTCTGGCCCGTGCCGGGGTGTTTCCCGTCCAGCGCCGGTAGGCGCGACTGAAAGCACTGTGCTCGGAAAAGCCCAGCAGCAAGGCAATATCCCCCAACGTCAGTGACTGGTCGGCCAGGTAGTGGCGGGCCAGTTGCTCGCGGGTGCGGTCCAGCAATTCCCGCCAGGTTAACTGCCGCTCGGTTAGGCGACGCTGCAAAGTGCGCACGGACATGTGCAGCTCCGCTGCCAGACGCGGCAGGGTCACCGCCGCTTCCGGCATCAATCGCACCATGGCCTGTTGCAGGGCCCGATCAAAACTGTCGGAATCCGGCAGCGCCAGCAGCATGGCCTGGGCCTGCCGGTCCAGCAGGCTGCGCATGCTCGGGTCGCTATGCGGCAAGGCAATGGCAAGAAAGTGGACAGGAAAGGCAACGCAGGTGTGCGCCTGAGCGAACTGGACCGGACAGCCGAAAAAGGCTTCAAACGCCGCCCGGATCGACGGCTCGGGGCCAGGGAAAGCAAAATCAACACGGGTAGGCACCGGCGGCGTATCCACCTGCCGACGCAGAAAGCTGACCAGCGCCGCGATAGCCACACTGTCCGCCAGCTCCCCGGTGGAGTCCTCCCCGGGCCAGCGCACCAGCATCTGATCACCTTGCCCCACCACCTCCACCATGTCCTGACCGTAGAACAGGGTCTCATAGCGCTGGTAGGCCAGCATGGCTTCGCCCAGGGTCCGGCAGGTGAGAATCAGATAGCCCAGCATGCCCACATGGCGGGGCTGGATCATGGCGCCGATTTCCAGCCCCGGCGCCAACCGCTCCGGGCGCAACAACACCGCCTGCTGTAGCAGATCCCGCCACAGCGGCAGCGGCACCACATCCGCTGGCGAGCGGCTGTCCAGCACCGTGCGCAATGCAGGGGCAGGCAGGTTTTCCCGGTCCAGCCAGTCGGTCAGCAACTGTACCCAGGCCCCGGTGACGCGCATGGCAGCGGCCATGGTCTCTCCTTGTGGGTGACGTTTACCCTGTTGGCCTAAATTGTCAAAAATAAGGCATGGATAGTCAATACTATCCGCCGCGCTTGTCGCACACTGCCATCTTCCACGTTTCACCGCGCTCCCACCGAGCTTCGAGGTTTCTATGGCATTAATGGACTGGTTCAACAACGTCTGGCAGAACAGCGGCCTGGTACCGCTATGGAATGCCCTGCCCGACTGGCTGGCGCTGGATGCCCGACAGCTGATCTTTGTCGTGGCCACGCCGCTTTTTATTGGCCTGTTCCTGTGGGAATACCGCAAGATTCGCCACAACAACCGGCTGGTGGATGGCCGTGAATCCTGGCTCAATTTCATGCTCGGTGCCGGCTACCAGACCACCGAGTTGCTGTTCGCCGGGCTGATCGCCTTCCCCGTGTATGCCTTTGCGTATCAGCACCGGTTGCTCGATATTGAGCTCAACGTCTTTACCGCCATCGCCCTGTGGTTTCTGGTGGATTTCTGCTACTACGGCTTCCACCGCACCTCACACCGGGTGCGCTGGTTCTGGGCCGCCCATGTGACCCACCACTCCTCCGAGCGGATGAATTTCTCCACTGCCATGCGCCAGAATGCTACCAACATCTTCAACGGCGGCTGGTTGTTCTATGTGCCACTGGCCTTTCTCGGTTACAACCCGGTATGGATCGGGGTGTGCTATGCCCTGTCGCTGGTATACCAGTATTTCATCCACACCACCCTGGTGGGCAAACTGCACCCGGCCATCGAATACATTTTCAATACGCCCAGCCATCACCGAGTGCACCACGGCCGCAACCCGGAATATATCGACCGGAACTACGCGGGGGTTTTCATCATCTGGGATCGCCTGTTCGGCACCTTCGTGGAAGAAAAAGACGACCAACCGGTGGAATACGGCATCACCCGCCCGGTGTACAGCAACAGCCTTGTGGTGAACTGGTGCCATGAATACGCAGACATGTTCCGGGCCATCCGCCAGAAAGGCCCGCTTGGGCAGCGCCTCAAACACCTGTGGAAACCACCGGAATGGGAACGAAACGATAATAGTTGAGAGTTGATAGTGGACAGTTGACAGCGGCGCGAAACAGCCACTGCCAACTTTCAAACGCAAGAGGCCGCGCCCAAACTCTGGACGCGGCCTCTTGCGCTTCAAGATAAAGAAGAAACCGTCCGCGTAGCTGTCAACTGTCCACTATCAACTGCCAACTCTCTCTTCACCAGCCATCGTCTTCGTACTCGTCATCGAGTTCCGAATCCCGCGCTTCAATCTCGGGAAAACGCAACGACGGCCGGTCACCGCTTTCAAAGCGACGGCGTTGCAGATAGGCATTACGCAGGAAGGTATAGCGGTCGCCAACGATATTGCGTTCCAGATCCAGCAAGTCAGCCCGCAAGTCGACCACATACACGGCGGTAAAACTGTGGCGGGTCAGGTCATGGGGGATATAGTGACGCAGGCGCATGTAGTCTTCCGGCAGGATAGCCGCAGCATCCCGCCCTGTGGATGGCCCAAAGAACGGCAGCATCATGAACGGGCCTTCCGGCACACCCCAGCGGGCAAACGTCAGGCCCAGGTCAGTATTGCGCTTCTCCAGATCCACCTTGCTGGCCACATCAAACAAGCCACCAATGCCTAGCGTGGTATTGACGGCAAACCGGCCCCAGTTTTGGCCCACATGCCCCCAG
The DNA here is from genome assembly GCF_001634945.1 of Alcanivorax sp. HI0044. Classification (NCBI taxonomy): domain Bacteria; kingdom Pseudomonadati; phylum Pseudomonadota; class Gammaproteobacteria; order Oceanospirillales; family Alcanivoracaceae; genus Alcanivorax; species Alcanivorax sp. HI0044. Next base: position 23,211 of record NZ_LWEZ01001162.1, on the reverse strand, counting down.
CGCCACTGCAGGACACTATTCAGCCCGCTGCGAAAATCACGCAGGTTTTCATAGAACCGGGTGATGGTGTCGTTCATCCACTGTGGCGTGACCTTGTCATACCCCTTGGCAACGGGCTTCAGGCCGTATTTGTCCAGCGCTTCGTTGAAAGCAAAAATCTTGCGATTGATATCTTCCCAGGGGTCTTCGTACTTGGGTTTGCCGTCCGGGGAATCAAATGCCGTGGACGCATCCCCCCAGTCCTCTTCCGCCTGAACGGCGAATGGCAGACATAACAGCAAGCTCAGCAATAGATAACGCACGGGCACCCCGGACAGTAATGGACGCCGCATTATAGCGACGCCCCGGCCCCTACGAACAGGGCCACCGGCAAACCGTTACCCAACCCGCACAGGTTTTACACATTCGATCTGCCTTGAGCCCAGCAACGACGGGCAATCCAGTAGTCCAGGCTAACGAAGCGCCCTGCCCCGGAGAAGAACAGCACCAACAGCATAATCAGGTAAGTAACGGCAAATTCGATGGCATTATTCAGCACCACGAAATTGCCTTTACCGGTAAGCCAGTCGTACTGGCCGTGCTCGCGCAGAATGGCCCGCGCCCGGCCCAGGCGCTCGCCCACTGCCTCACTGTTCTGCAAACTGTCCGCGGCCCCCGGAAACCCGACCTCGGCCAGCGGCGCGGCCATACTGGTTGCCGGGTTGCCCGGCGCGATGGCAAACCAGCCGTTTTCCCAGTGCACGGAGCCAATGGCGACCACCATGGTGAACATCAACGGGATGCTGATATAGCGGGTGAAAAGGCCCAGTAGCAGCAACACACCGCCAACCAGCTCAGTGGCCGCCGCCAGAAAGGCCAGTAAAGCAGGAAAAGGCAAGCCCAGCCCCCATTCTGTATTGCCAAACCAGGTCACCGTACTCTCAAAGCTCATGGCCTTGTTATATCCCGCACTGAACATGACCGGAGCCAGAAACAAACGAAGCGCCAGAGGCGCAAGGAAATCCGCAATACGGGTGTGATTCAACGCCGCATGACAGCGGTGAAAAAAAGACTGTAGCGTGGTCATCGTCAGGATCCTTACAGGCGACTCAGTGAGGTTCCAATAAGGATGTCCCGCTCACGCATTTGTTGCAGGATATCGCGAGAAAAAGTTTCCAGTGCTGCCACGTCCGCAAACTGCATTTCCTCGGCGAGACGCCCCACCACCGCTTTACCGCTATCCTTTGGGTGTTCGCCAATCAACTGCAACAACCTGGCCGTCGGCGCGTTGATTTCCATAAAGCGCACGCAGTCGTCCCGGTCACGGTACACCAGCAACCAGACGGGTTGCTCAAGGGCTTCCTGAGGCTGAAATTCGGTGCAGATTTTGTGGACAGGAAAGTGGTAGCTCAATATTTCATGCAGGGGGCTGAGCTCGGGAATCGCACGCAACAGATCCCCTTCCGGGTGAAAGCCGGTTTCCGGGAAAGTCTCTGTGGACGCATCCAGCACCAGTTCCATCCACTCGTAATGCGCCAGCTCCAGCATAAAAGGGGGATCGCCTGGCTCGCTGCCCTGGCCACTGGCCAGGAAGCTGACAAATTCCTGGGGTATTTCCAGAAAATAAGGCGTCTGGCTGGCGTGATGCTCAAAGAAAGTCCGGGCCAGTCGCTGCCAGCGATCACTATCCAGCAGACTGTGCAATACAGGAAAGCCCTGGCGAAGAAAGCCATTCACGTTATTGAAAAAAAGATTACGGTAGATATCCAGACGCCGCTCTTCAATACCTGCTGGTGCAGGATGGGTGTCCGGGTTGCGCAAATGCGCGGCAAATTCGCGCTGCAGGGCCTGAAAATCTGTGCCTTTCATGATTGCGCAGACTTATGTGTGTCCGGTGCCTTGAGCGCCACCCCCGGATAAAGCTGCTGGTAGTCACTTATCTTTCGGAGTTCAGCAAACAGGGTTTCGTTATCCGGAATATTGAAGTCCCGTTCCAGCAATGTCGGCAGTGAACCAAACGTCTGATAGGCATGGTCCAGTAATGCCCACACCGGGTCGATCACATCGCTGCCGTGGGTATCCACTTTCAGATCTTCCGCTTCATCAAAATGGCCTGCGATGTGCAAATAGCAAATGCGATCACCGGGCAAGGCGGAAATAAAATCGTAGGGGTCATAGCCATGATTAATACCGTTCACATAGGCATTATTCACATCCAGCAGCAGTTCGCAGTCAGCTTCCTGCAATACCGCATTCACAAAGTCGATTTCCGACATCTGTGAATCGGGCGCCGCATTCCCCAACCGAGCATAGTAGCTAACGTGTTCAATACCGATGGGTTGTTCCAGAAAGTCCTGCACCTGACGAATACGATCCGCCACGTAATGCACCGCCTCTTCGGTGAAGGGAATCGGCATTAGGTCATACAGGTGACCGTGATCGCTACAGTAGCTCAGGTGTTCTGTGTACCGGCGAATGTTGTGTTCCTTGAGGAACGACTTCACCGATTTTAATAATTCGAAGTCCAGCGGTTCTGGCCCACCCAGTGACAGACTCAGCCCGTGAGTCACAAAAGGATAGCGCTCGGTAAAGGCCCGAAACTCTTTACCCAGACGGCCGCCCATGGGAATCCAGTTCTCTGGCGCCACTTCCATAAAATCGAAAGGGATACTGTCAGGCGCGGAATCATGGGCCTGTGAAAGCGGGCCCATAAGGGCCCGCCGAAGACCCAGGCCCACTCCGGACACTGGTGTCTCAGTTTTCATGGTCAGGCGTCCTTATGCGTCACCGCCGCATTTGCCTTCACCACACTTGCCTTCGCCCTTCTTGTCTTCACCACATTTACCTTCGGCGCCTTTTTCACCACAGCTGCCTTCGCCTTTCTTGTCTTCGCCACATTTACCTTCACCACACTTGCCTTCCGCGTGGGCAGCCAGCTGATAACCGGCATTCAGATCAGAAGCAGCGAACGGGTTTTCAGCCGCCTGTGCAACCGGCGCAGAAAGAGCGGAAGCTACAACAGCTGCACCAACGGTAGCAGCCAGGGGGTTCAGTTTTGTCAGCTTAGCCATGTTAAGTCTCCATACTTACTTTATTGAGGGTGTACATTATTGAATGTCATGTCCGAAGCCGTTTTACCGGCTCAGGCACCCGCTCAAATCAAGAGCACCTGACACAGACAATATAGAGATGCGCGCGTGAGGTAAACGTTACGACTACAGGCCAAAAAAACCAAAAAAGGCCGCAGAATGCGGCCTTGTGAAGAGCAGGTGAACGCATCAGTGATTATTTGATGCGGTTCACAATAACGCTGCCAATGGAATAACCGGCACCGAAAGAGCAGATAACGCCTTTGGTGTCCACGGGCAGGTCTTCATTGTACTTGTGGAATGCGATCATGGAGCCGGCTGAACTGGTGTTGGCGTATGCATCCAGAATAACCGGGGCTTCCTCACGGGTCGCAGGGCGCCCGAGCACCCGTTTGGAAATCAGTTCATTCATGCTCAGGTTGGCCTGGTGCAGCCACATGCGACTGACAGACTCCACCGGCACCTGGGTATCGGCCAGGTGCGAGCTGATCTGTTCAGCCACCATGGGGCAAACTTCCTTGAACACCTTGCGCCCCTCCTGACGAAACAGCTTGTCACGGGCGCCCACGCCACGCTCATCAGCCCGATTCAGGAAGCCAAAGTTATTACGGATGTTGTTGGAAAACTTGGTTTGCAGGCGCGTACCCAGAATTTCCCATTGATTGCCAGATGTTGCATCTTCCTTGCGTTCCAGAATCACGGCAGTCGCCACGTCGCCGAAAATGAAGTGGCAATCACGGTCTTCCCAGGCCAGGTGTGCCGAGCAGATTTCCGGGTTCACCATCAGTACCCGGCGGGCGCTGCCATTGCGAATCGCATCCACGCCGGCCTGGATACCGAAAGTGGCACTGGAACAGGCCACGTTCATGTCGTAACCCCAGCCGTGGTCCATACCCAGGGCCGCTTGCACTTCCACGGCCATGGCCGGGTAGGCACGCTGCATATTGGAACAAGCAACCAGTACGGCATCCAGGTCATTGGCTGTCAGGCCGGCATGATCCAGTGCCTGTTTGGCCGCCTTTACGGCGATCTCCGCCTGGATCGACACCTCATCATCGGTGCGTTCATCAATGCGGGGAGCGAGGCGGTCAGGATCCAGAATCCCGGTCTTATCAATCACATAACGCTGCTTGATACCTGACGCTTTTTCAATAAAAGCACTGTTGGACGGCCCCAGGGCTTCCAGCTCGCCGGCCTCGATGGCTTGTGCGTTGCGGGCGTTATAACGCTCCACGTATTCATTGAATGATTCCACCAGTTCATCGTTGGTGATGGTCTGGTCCGGGGTCCACAGGCCGGTACCACTGATTACAACCGAATAGCTCACAAGCGAGTCCTCGCACTAATGCAGGGCCAGCCGCCCTGCTACAGCAAATTAGATAATGGGTCGATTATCCGGATTCAACGGGCCCGGCGCAAAGGCACCAGGGCCCATTTGTTGGTTATTACGGTCGTTCAAAGGCCTGTTTGCGTCTTTCACTGTAGGTTGCGGCGCAGCAGGCCAGCATGTTCACCGTACATCGCCCTTATCAGCACAACTCCCACTGTTTATTCAGTCGTTTCGCCGACACAGGCAATTTGGTGCCCAGTTGCTGGGCAAACAGGCTCACCCGGTATTCCTGCAGCATCCAGAAAAACCGCTGCAAGGGCTCGGGTTGCTTCCATAACGGCGCCCCTGCAGCGCGGGTTTCATGCTGTTTGCTGTACGCCTCCAGCTCCGCACTGAGAGTGCGATCCTTGCCGATCTGACCGCCAAGCTTATCCAGGCGGTGGTCGATGGCCCCCAATAACCGCGGGTATTCCTGTAACCAGGCCCAGGGCACCTGTAACAGCACGTCATCGGGAAATAATTGTCCAAGCTGCTGCTTCAGGTCGCGGTGGGCATGGGCCCAGGCCAGCGGGAAGTTCTTTTCCAGCGCCCCCATCAACTGCCGGTAGTGCGCGAACAGCGTCCCCAGCGTGGCCAATTGCTGCTGTGCCCAGGGCACAAAATCGCCACGGTGGGCATTGAGTCGGTCCCGAAACGCCGCCTCGTTACGCACCGGCTCATCCAGACGGAAATGTTCGGCCAATAACCGCAGCAAGGCGTGATCCAGCGCATTACGGGCCATGGCGCCTTTCTCGCTTTTCAGTTTCTGGAAACCCGCCATTTGCGAGGCCTGCTTGCGCAGATCCCGTAGCTGCACCGACAGTTTGAAGCTCAACAAGCGGGCCGTGCCCCATCGGTGTGCCCAGGCGGCCTCGACGTCATCGTCCCGATACTGCAGCTCTACCTCGCTGCCAACATCCACCAGGGCCGGAAAACGACGTACGGTCATGCCTCCCAAATCCTGATCCTCGGTTTCCGGCAGCTCACCAAACAGCCACTCCTGACCACGCAATGCCGGCGCGGCTTCGACAGGTTTGGGCAAGTCCCGGGTGACGCCAGCGAGCCGGTCTTTTACATCATCCAGGCTGCGCCCCTGGGCGTGGACCTTGCGTTTGCCGTCGACGCGATCCACCACCTGAATAAACATGCGCAGATGGTCCGGCAAGGTGGCCGCCTGCCACTCCTCCAGCTCGATACGAAGGCCGGTCATGCGCTGCAGTTCTCGGGTCATGGCCGGCAGCAACGGCTCATCCGGCGTCAGGGTTTCCATCAGGGCGCTGACATAATCCGGCACCGGAACAAAATGGCGGCGGCGGGCCTTGGGCAAGGCCCGAATCAACGCTTCCAGCTTTTCACGGAGCAAACCGGGCACCAGCCAGTCCAGTCGCGCCTCGGACACCTGGTTCAGCACGGCCAGCGGCACGATCAGGGTGACCCCGTCACGCTCCCCGGTAGGATCGAAGCTGTATTCCAGCGGAAGGCGAAGGCCATCAAGTTTAAGCTGATCGGGAAACTGGTCATTGCCCAGATTCGGGCTTCGCGAAAGCAAAAAACTCTCATCCATGAGCAACGCATTTTTTTGTTCCTCACTGGCGTGTTTGCTGTACCAGTTCATCAGCCCGGCGACAGTGTGAAGGTCACCGGGCAGGCGTGCGTCGTAGAAAGCCACCCGCGCTTCTTCATCCACCAAAATGTCCCGACGGCGCAGTTTGTGCTCCATCTCTTCCAGTGCTTCAAAGCGCTTGCGATTGGTTTTCACAAACGGCGGCTCCCGGGTCAGCTGCCCCATGACCAGGCCTTCACGGATCATCAACTCACGGGCTTCTTGCGGGTGAATGGGTCCATAGTTAACCGGCCTGCCGCTGGCCAGAATCAGGCCGAACAGATTGACCTGTTCCTTTGCCATGGCGCAGCCGCGCTTTTTCGACCAATGCGGCTCGAAATATTGTCGCTTGAGCAGGTGCCCTGCCGCCTGTTCGATCCACAACGGATCGGTTTTTGCCACGGTCCGGGCGAACAACCGGCTGGTCTCCACCTGCTCTGCCGCCATCAACCAGCGCGCCTTGGTCTTTGACAGTGACGACCCCGGCCATACCAGGGGCTTGCGGTTTCGCGTCGACAACCATTCGCCCTCTTCCGTGCGTTGCATGACATTAGCCAACAACCCGGTAAGCAACGCCTGATGCAGCGGCGCGTAGAGCGGGGACGGAGGAGCGTTATCGCCGTTTTTGCTCTTTGCCTTATCAGGTTCTCTTAACGGCAATCCGGATTCCACTGGCGCGTTCAGCTCCCACCCCTGCTCTTTACTCAGCAATAATAGTTGACGATGAGTGTCGCGCCATTCGCGCATTCGCGTGGGAGACAGGAAGGTTTTCTTGAGCAGCTTCTCATACTGGTTGCGGCTCAGGGCTTCGCGTTGGGAATCCGCCCACTGCCACAGCTTCACAAAAAACAGGAAATCCGATTCCTTGTCGGTGAAAGGCTGGTGGGCCTGATCCGCCTGCTGTTGTTTATCATGGGGGCGTTCCCGAGGATCCTGGGCGGCCAGTGCGGACACCACGATCAAGGCCTCGCGCAACACTTTCTTTTCCGCCGCCGCGACCAGCATTCGGCCCAGAGTGGGGTCCAGCGGGAAACGTGCCAGCTGCCGCCCCAGTGCGGTCAGCGTCTGTTTTTCTGTCAACGCGCCCAGCTCATCCAGCAACCGGTAACCATCGCGGATCAGCCGGCCATCCGGCGGTTCGATAAAGGGGAAATCTTCGACCTTGCCCAGGCGCAGGTCTGCCATCTGCAGAATCACTGCCCCCAGATTGGTGCGCTGGATTTCCGGGTCGGTGAACGCCGGCCGATTGAGAAAATCGTCTTCGTCAAACAGGCGGAAACAGATACCCGGCATTACGCGGCCGCTACGCCCGGCCCGCTGATTGGCACTGGCCTGGCTCACCGGCTCCACCGGCAGGCGCTGTACCTTGGAATGCACGCTATAACGGCTGATACGCGCGGTGCCGGCATCAATCACATAGCGAATGCCGGGCACCGTGAGTGAGGTCTCTGCCACGTTGGTACTGAGTACCACGCGGCGCCCCCGGTGGGCAGAAAAAATACGATGCTGCTCGGCCTGGCTGAGACGCGCATACAGCGGCAGAATTTCTGTGTCGCGCAGGCTGGAACCCTGTGTCGCACAGCGTTTCAGATGGTGGTGCACATCGCGAATATCCCGTTCACCGGCCAGAAACACCAGCACATCGCGCGCCATGGGCAGGCCATCGCGACGTTCATCACGCTGAATTTCCAGCAGGATATCTTCCACCTGCCGGGACAGCTCCTGCCCGTCTGCGGGTGGCCGGTAACGCATCTCCACCGGGAAAGTACGCCCGGACACTTCCAGCACCGGGGCGCCACCGAAATGTTCGGCAAACCGTTGGTGATCGATGGTGGCCGAGGTGATGATCACTTTCAGATCTGGCCGGCGTGGTAACAGCTGCTTGAGATAGCCAAGCAGAAAATCGATGTTCAGGCTGCGCTCGTGGGCCTCATCAATAATCAGGGTATCGTATTGATTAAGGAACCGGTCCTGCTGAATTTCGTTTAGCAGCATGCCATCGGTGAGCACCTTGATCAGCGAATGTTCACTGACCTGCTCGGAGAACCGCACCTTGAACCCCACGGCGCTTCCCAGTGGGCTATGCAGCTCTTCCGCTACCCGGGTTGCCACCGCTCTGGCCGCCAATCGCCGTGGCTGGGTGTGGCCGATGGTGCCTTCAATGCCCCGTCCCAGCTCCAGGCAGATTTTGGGTAACTGGGTGGTTTTACCGGAGCCGGTTTCCCCCGCAATGACCACCACCTGGTGGTCGCTGATCGCCTGCTTGATATCCTCCCGGCTGGCCACCACCGGAAGATCCGGCCACTCCAGCGCCGGCACGGCTGCCAGGCGTTTATCCCGGTTGGCCATGGAGGCGGCCATGGCCTCGGCGACTTTATCTACAGCTTTAGGGTTACGTTTCCCGGCCGGCGTTCGTGCCAGGCCATCAACCCGTTTCTTCAGACGAAAACGGTCAGCCCGACGTACTTTGTCGAGCTGCTGGTATAGCGGTTTCAGGGTATCGGTCATTTAATTGCCATTGGGCAGGAGTGCTTTTCAAGTCACTCCTGCGGATAACAAACGGATTTCGTGCCGCTATTTTGCGTGCAGCCACGCACGGCCTTTTTCTGTCAGCCCACCTTTGGCGATAGTCAGGAATGCAGTGCTGGCTTCGGTGGCTTCCACCTTGACCTTGAACCGCATCAACTCATCACGCCGGAAAGCATGAATCTCCATGACCTCGCCGGGCAGGAAACCCGACAGCAGATTATCAATATTGCCGGTGGTGGCCTGCAGGCCATCCACGGCGATAATCACATCACCAGCGGATAGCCCCGCCGCCATGGCGGCCCCTTGCTCAAACGCCACCGCGATTTTCGCCCCCATGGTATCCGGCACCAACCTGGCGCCCAGATGGGGAATGCCATCCTTGCCTGCTTTGCCGCCGTTATCCCCGTGGCCGGCAGCACTACGCCAGTGCAATTCCACCCCACGTTCTGCCAACAATTCAGCCAGCGGCAAATCCTCTGTGCTGTACAGGGCCTGGTTGAAAAAATCGCTCATATCGCAACCGGCGATTTCTTCTGCCAGCGGCTGAATACCCTGCTCCGGCACGCCCTCACCGGTCTGCCCGTAGCGCTGCCACAGCACTCGCATCAGGTCATCCAGAGTCTTTGCCTCACCGGTCAGGTTACGCAGTGTCAAATCCAGCGCCAGCGCCACCAGTGAGCCCTTGGTGTAGTAGCTGACAATGGCATTAGGCGCATTTTCATCCTGTTTGTAGAAGCGGGTCCAGGCATCAAAGCTGGATTCCGTCACCGTTTGTTTATGGCGACCCTGCCCCCGGTACACCCGCGTGAGCGTTTGCCCAAGCAGCTCCAGGTAACTCTGCGGCGCAATCAGCCCTGTGCGGGTGAGGGAGAGATCGTCGTAATAACTGGTGATCCCTTCAAACGCCCACAGCAATTCGGTATGCACTTCCTGTGACAGATCAAAAGGGGTGAACGCAGCGGGCTTGATGCGCTTCACGTTCCAGGTATGAAAATACTCATGGCTGCACAGCCCCAGATAGGAACGATAGCCGTCGTGAACCTTGCCAGGCTCATCGCTGCGCCGAGGCAAATCATCGCGGGGGCACATCAGGCTGGTGGAATTACGGTGCTCCAGTCCGCCATAACCATTGCCGGTGACCAGCGTCATGAAAACATAGCGATCCATGGGCGCCGGCTCGCCAAACATGCGGATATGGTGTTCACAAATCGGTTTCAGATCCCGACAGAGTCGCGCCATATCGGCTTTATGACGCCCAGCCAACACCACCCAGTGCGGCACACCACAGGCTTCGAACTGGGCATACTCAAACGGCCCCATTTCCACCGGGTGGTCGATCAGATCATCGTAGTTGTCCGCCAGGAACATACCGAAACCCAACTCCGAGCCGGACTCACGTGCCAGGCCGGTCGCCACTTGCCAGCCGTTATAGGCATGCCCTTGCGGGGGCTCTATGGCAACGTGACAGGGTTGATCTTCATGGCCCATGGCGGCCAGGAACACGCAGCTGCCGTTAAAATAACCGTGGGTGGTGTCCAGGTGCGCGCCACGCACGGACAAATCCCAGGCATAAACGTGATAGTGCAGTTGTACCGGGCCATCACAGGGGGGCACCTGCCAGGTTTGCTTGTCCCGTTTGGCCACAGGCAAGGTTTCACCATGGCTACTGGCTTCCACATGCACAATATGGCGCGCGAAATCGCGAATCATATAACTGCCAGGAATCCAGGCGGGCAAGCTGAACGCCTGCCCCTCCGGGGTCGGGTCCGCCACCGTCAGGGTTACTTCAAACAGGTGCGCCTCGGGGCGCAGCGGGCGAATCCGGTATTCGATCATGGTGACTCCTGAAAGGTGTGTCGCGTTCATTCAATCGGGATTTAGCATCACAAACAAAACCGGGAGCCCAAGGCTCCCGGTAAACGGCGCAGGCCAGAGATTAAATCATGTCATCCTTGGCCATACGGTCCACAACAGCATCGGCCACACCGCTGGTCCCTGCCTGCAGGTCACTGGGGTTTACCGTGGTGGATTTGGCTCTCCATAGTAGCCCTTCCGGCTGAAGCCGGTACAGATTGGACTCCAGGAAGTACTTCTTGTCATTGCTGAAATAACCAGGCTCGTAGGTAGCATTTTGGCGCACGTAATAGGTCTGGCCCATGGCACCGGACACCGCGATATCCGGGGCAAAATTGGTGCCACCCTGGGTGTAGTGCATTTCTTCCTTGATATCGATAACACTGATTACCAGTGCCGCTTCGTAACCTTTCGAGGCGATATCGGCAGCCATTTGTTTGCGGGTTTTCCCTTCACTGTACTGGTCACCCAATACCGGGGCGGATGCTGTTGCTTCCACGCCCTGCGCTTTCAAAGCCGCCACAACATTGGATTCCAGCGAATCGCGGGCCTGGGTGTCATTGACCACCGCCACCACTAGCACTTTGTTGACATGCTCACCGGCCTGGTGATCCTTGGCGCGGGCGGAACTGCTGACCATGGTGTTATGGGCCGTACAGGCAGTCGCCAGCAGGGCTACCACGAAAACCATCAGGAGACCTTTTATTCTTGCTATCATCTCTCTTCCTCGTTGAGTTTCTTGACCTTGCCTCGGCAATGACGCACGTTTTGCGCAGCCGGAGACTATTATGACCGAACAGATGATCCATCACACCACGGATGATAACCATGTTGTCGCCATCCACCACTGGCCCTGCGAATCAGCCACAGCCAGGGGCACGCTAATCTGGCTGCACGGCATGTCCGAACATGGCTCACGTTACCAGAATCTGGCCCGTACCTTGAATGCAGCCGGTTGGCACCTGTATTGCCCGGACCATCGCGGTCATGGTGACAGTATTAACGAGGACAGCCCCGCTGGGCACATAGGTGACCAGCACGGCTGGCAACATCTGGTCAATGACGCCGCCAGCGTCATTCACCTGGCCAAAGAACAACACCCACAGTTACCGCTCGTTCTCGGCGGCCACAGCATGGGCTCTTTTATCGCGCTGGGCACAGCAGAGCAACACGGTGACGCCCTCTCCGGCCTGGTAATGTGCGCCAGCGATTATCATCCCGGTGCCTACTACCGGTTAATGTCCCTGCCCATCCTGTTCGAGCGCATGCGCCGGGGCAAACGCAACCCCAGCCCGCTGATACACAAGCTCACCTTTGGCACCTGGGCAACCCAGGTACCGGACCCGACCACCGATTTCGACTGGCTGAGCAGCAATGCCGAAGAAGTGAAACGTTATATCGATGATCCACTGTGCGGGTTCGATTGCAGTACGGAAACCTGGGTGCAACTGGTAACCGCCATGCGTCGCATACAGAGCATTTCAGGGCTGTCCGAACTGCCGGAAAACTTGCCCGTACTACTGCTGGGCGGTGAACAGGACCCCATGAGCGACAACGGCAAGGGCATGATGGCCCTGGAGAAAGTGTTGCATGCCATGGAGCAACCGCTGACCACGCACTTCTGGCCTGAAGGCCGGCATGAAATCCTCAACGACCACTGCCGTGACGAAGTGCACCAGGCGATCACCGAGTGGCTGGGAAGTCTCTGAAAAACCGGGTCACGTGCGACATAAAAAAACCGGGCAAAAAGCCCGGTTTTTTTTTTCAAACGCCTGGCGTTACTTGAACAGACTGTTCTTGATGTCCTTCAGCCCATCCAGGGTGCTATCCCAGGTTTTTTCCACGCTGTCTTTCACTTCTTCCCAGCGAGTATTGCTGTCGTTACGCACCTCATCCAGCTGCGCAGACAGTTCCTTGCGCTTCTCTTTCAATTCCAGCTTACGGGTTTCCCACTGGTGGCGGACATCCTCACCGGCTTTATCCGCCTTGACTTGCAGCTGATCGAATTCATTGTCCAGTTCGTCCAGCTTGCCTTTTACCTTTTCGATGAAAGTGTTGCGATCCATCACAATCTCCTTCAATGAGTGGTACCCCAGATGGTGGGGCCCATTTCCGGCTTTTCCATGGCATAGTTGTAAAATTCAGGTTAAAGCTGAGACTGCTCCTGCTCGCCCAGCGCTGACACATAGCCAAGATAGCGGTTCTTGATCTCCCGCACGTACTTCACCGGCTCAGTACCACGCACATAGCCATAGCGGGCCTGGCGGGCATACTGGGGTTTGGACAATAACAGCATGGCCTGCTCCACGTGCCCGAACCACTTGTCCGGGTTTTTACCGATGCGTTGCGCCAGACGGCGGGCATCTTCCACGTGGCCATGCCCAGCATTGTAAGCCGCCAGCGTAAAATACAATTTTTCCGCCAGGTCCAGGCGAGCGGGAAAGCGTTGTTCCAGCCAGTCGATATAAGCCAGCCCCGCTTCCACGCCATTTTTCGGGTTAGTCAGATTACTGTAACCAAATTGCCGGCCGGTACGGGGCATCACTTGCAACAGCCCCTGAGCACCTGCAAAAGAGCGCGCGTTCGGATTAAAACGGCTTTCCTGGTACATCTGGGAAGTAATCAGGCGCCAATCCAGGCCATACTTAAGCGACTCTGAACGCACCAGCTCATCATAGGGGGAAATATCCCGACCTGGTTCTACCCGGTAGGCCTCATGGGTGGCGATGGTTTTCTTTTCCTTGAAATACCGGTTGTAGGTCACGTTATAGAACAGCCCCCGATAACCACGCTTTATATAGCTATTGAGCTGCTCACGTAAGGCTTGCTGGGACTCTCGGGTAACCCAGGCGATCTGTTTGGCCGGTTCGAACTGGAACAATACAGCGATGTCATCCCGGTAGGTGGATTCCATGGCAGCCAGATGGCTATCGGCCATGGTCAGGTCGTAATCACCGTTGGCCACGCCATCAATCAACATTTCCGTACTGGCGTTCTCCACTTCCAGAATCTCGAACGTGCCCCCCGCCTTTTGCAACGCTTTGAGCGTGTCGTAATAGGCCGTTTCCGGGTTCACTGCCACCGTGCGCCCGGCCAGTCCTTCCACCGTATCCAGCGAGCTCTCGCCGGCTTCACCAATAAGCTGCTCATTCACTTCCAGATAACGTTCACTGAAGGACCAGCCTGCGCTCTGACGCTCTGGCGTGACGGTCATGGAGGCGGCGATAACATCGCCTTCCCCCGCCTCCAGCGCCGCAAACATGGAGGACGGCGTATCGTGCACAATAACCCGCACACGCAAACGATGCTGCTTGGCAAAGTCCTTGATCAGGTCGTAATCAAACCCCATCAATTCACCGCGCCACATAAAATAGCTGGCCGGGTTATTGGAGGTGATAACTCGCAACACCCCTTTTTCGCGAATGTCCGCCCAGCCGCGTTCTTCTTCACTGTCCACGGAGGTAATGACCCGCTCACTGGTGATGTACTGGTTGATCTGATCCAGTAATTCGCTGCTATCCGAGCGCACGGCCCAGGCGATACGACGTTTGCGATTGACCACCGGTCCGGCCACGGCCTCGCCATCCTCTTCAAGCAAGGCATCGAGCATGTTGCTGTCGACGATACTTGCCGCCAGCTCACCATTTGCCACACCGTTAACCAATTCCTCATCTGAGATATTGCTGTCCAGCACTTCCACGCTGACATTGTCGTGGCGCTTGGCCAGTTTGGTGGCGGTTTCCAGATAAGCGGACCCTTCCGGTACCGACAGCGTCACCTCCCCCATCTCCGTTAGCGGCAGGTCCGCCAGCGCCCGCGGTACCACCATGCGTTCCTGTACAGCGTTTACCGGGGTAGAAAAGGCGAGGTTCTTCCGACGCTCCTTGGTCACCGAATAATTGGTGATAATGATGTCAGCCATGCCCTGATTGATAAGGGTGCTCAACTCACCAAAATTGTCGGCATACACCCAGCACGGCTCCAGCCCGAGGTGCTCGACGAATTCTTCCGCCTGCTGCTGGTATTCGCTGGCCGGGACGCCATCGCGGGGCAGCCCTGAGGGCTCGTCAAACCGGGGGGCCAACAACCGAACAAAGCCCCGTTCCTTCAGCGCAGGCAAATCACCGGTTTCCTGGTAATTTTTAAAGGTGCTGACGACCTCTCCCACCTCCGGCTCCTTGTCGCAACCGGCCAGCAGCGTGACACCGAGACATATGAGGATGAATATGCCTGTTCGCATGGGTGCCCCCCCTTTCCCTTCTAGTGTTTATTTCTTAGCTCAGGGTACCAGCCTATGCCCATCAGGCGATACTTTTTAGGTGATCCGTACTTATCTCCGAAAACGGCGTTTGCGGCTATACACCCCAGAAGCAGTTAACCAGTACGCTATTTGTGCTCAAGACAGCCAGGAAGCCTCTGAAAACGCCGGCGCCCGGAACAAAAAAAGGCCTGAACCTCTTCGGTGACAACGCATTCTTTTCAGAATCATTGCAACCGGTTTGGTTCAGGCCTTTTCTTGCCCCGAGGCGCTATTGCTAGCCTTCGGAGCCGGGCCCCGTGGGGGCCCTTTCCTTATTTACCTGCTTTGCCGATCAGGGCGTACCGACACAAACATCGTGCACACGGAACGCTTTGTTGGCATTCACCAGACCAGCATAGTCCAGCTGAATGGAATCGAACGGCTGGCTAGATGCCGGAGCAGCAATGAAACGCTGATCCGAGTTGGCACCCAGGCCCAGCAAGTCCAGATCCAGCAACCCGCCGCCTACGGTAGCACTGTCCACTTCCACACCGTCGTTGAAGAAACGAATGGTTGTGAAATTGCCAAGCAGTTCCAGATTGAGCAGCTGGGAGGTCGGATCGCTGACCACAAAGCCGACAACGCTGTCTGCAATATCCACGGACTGGTCAATGGCGTCCGCCGCCACAAACCCGCCACCGTAGACCAGTGCCGCGCCAATATTGATCTGTGCGAAAGTCGCGTTATTTCCGTCAATTGCCTGGCCCTCGTCATCCACGGAGCAACCCAGGCATACGCCCAGCACACCGCTGTCTGCCGTGTAATCCGTATTGGCCAGCTGCTGGAAAGTGGTGGTAGCGGAACAGGTGAAACCGTCGTCGTCACAGACATCGCCTTTACCATCACCATCGCCATCAGCCTGATCTTCATTAGGAATCATCGGGCAGTTGTCAGAGACATCCGGAACGCCATCGCCATCGGTGTCAGTGGGATCACCGCCACCGCCATCACAAACGTCACCAATGCCGTTACCGTCGCTGTCCGCCTGGTTCGCGTTGGCAGCCAGTGGGCAGTTATCAGTGTCGTTGTCCACGCCGTCACCATCACGGTCGTCGTCACACACATCACCAATGCCATCCAGATCCAGGTCAGCCTGGTCAGTGTTAGGAATGTTCAGGCAGTTGTCATTGGTATCAAGGATGGTGTCACCGTCGCGGTCGTCTTCGCAGACGTCGCCGATACCATCGGTATCCGTGTCTTTCTGATCCGCGTTTGCCGTGAACACACAGTTGTCATTGGTGTTATCCACACCATCGCCATCCGCGTCGTCATCACAAACATCACCGATACCATCGTTATCCACATCACCCTGTTCCGGGTTGAAAATGGCAGGACAGTTATCTACCCCATCGTCGATACCGTCGTTGTCCTGGTCGTTGTCCTGATCACAGGCATCGCCAATACCGTCGCCATCAGTGTCATCCTGAGTCGGGTTGGCAACCAGCGGACAGTTGTCAGTGGGGTTGTCTTCCCCGTCACCATCACGGTCGTCATCACAGACATCGCCGATACCATCACCATCCTGATCTTCCTGCATGGCATTGGGGTTAGCGGGACAGTTGTCCACGTTATCGGGAACGCCATCATTGTCCTGGTCAGCATTATTACCAACCGGAGTGTTGCCGCCACTGCTGCCATCTCCATCCGCTTCACAACCAGCCAATCCAAGACCCAGCAAAGCAGCCAGCATGATTACAAAAAACGATTTGCTATACATATTCATGACTATTCTCCTACTGCTCGCTAACGCGGAATTCAACGCGACGGTTCATGGCACGGCCTGATGAGGTCTCATTGCTGGCAACCGGAACCACTTCACCATACCCACGAGCGGTCAGACGCTCTGCTGCTATGCCATTATCAATCAAGTACTGGCGTACAGCCTTGGCACGTTCATCGGAAAGGGTTTCGTTGTATTCAGCGCTACCGGTGCTATCCGTGTGGCCTGCAATCTCGACATCGAAGTTCGTCTGAGATTTCAGCGCTTTGACAAGACGGTCCACTAGCGGACGGGAGGTCGCGGTGAGCTTGGCAGAATTGAGCTCGAAGCCAATGTTGTTGAAGGTAATGGTCTGGTTGGTTAACAGACAGCCATCGCCATCCACCTTGCCGCCGGCAATGGTGTTCGGGCACTTGTCACGGTTGTCAGGAATACCGTCGCCATCACTGTCGGCAGCGGCCACTTCCACAACTTTCTCGACTTCACGGGTTTCGTAGACAATTTTTTCCACTTCGACAATCTTGGTCTGGCCGAGAGGTACTTCCAGACCCAGAGAGAAGCGCCAGTCGTTGAACCCGCCTTCATCTTCAGATGCCGTGCCGGTAATACCGTCGAAATCGTCATACATATAACGGGCTTCAGCGCGCAACTTCAGGCCGTTATCAAAAATAGGACCGGTAACCGCACCCAACCCCACATTGGCGTGCAAATCAAAGCCATCATCATCGTCTGGCACCACATCGTTGTAGATGCCACCGATCTGGGCCAGAACGAAAGGCGTAAAGCCTTCGCGGTCGCCAAAGGCATAGGCCACACCGGTACTTACCGTGTACTGGTAATAATCCGCAGCGCCTTCGACACCGGAATCCAGGCCATACCCGGCACCTTCGGTTTCCCACCACCAGTGATCGGATAATTCACGGCCATAGACCAAACCGGCACCCAGCCCCTTGCGAGACAGATCCCGATCTTCGTCCAGTACCAGATAGTGCAGCATGGGCGCGACATACTGCCGCGTGTTGGGCTCTTTCATGTCCTCTGCGGCAATCGCTTGCGTCGCTAATGCGACACTCGCTGCCAGCATGGATATACGCGTGCTTCCTTTCATGACTACCCCCCTTGGGTATGAATGATCTGTGCAACCATTGGAATAGGTGGGGAAAGAAAAAAAAATAGGCGTCCGGTGCCGTTGCGTTGGAATATTGTTGTGAACCCGTTCATGTTCCTGCTTTCTGTATCTAAGCGTATCTTTTCGTATCCTTCACGCCCGCTCAGCAACAAAATGCACCCGTTTGCACCAACAGCACCAAATTGGTACTTTGGTGCAAATTATAAGAAAGCCGGATTATGAAGCCCACACACCCACGCCGTATCCGCCGCTGGCTGCTGGTCATTGTCGCTCTCATTGTTATCGCCGCCCTGGCCCATACCGCCTGGCCGTTTCTTTTTTTTCCCCGTCAGCAGGTCGACATTCACCTTGGCGAACCACTTGCGCCCAGCCAGGCCACCGCGCCGTTGGCAGGCATTGCAGAACGGGACATCACCCCGCCAATAGGAATACCCAAATTCGGTTATTCCGCCTGGGCCAAACCTGCAGATGGTTTTCGCACCCGATTGAAAGCAAGGGCCTTTTATTTACATGCGCCCGGGCAAACACCGCTCGCTATCGTGCAACTGGACCTGGGCACCGGCTCTCTGCCGCTTCACCATCGCGTGGCAGAACGCATCGCAAAGAAAACCGACGTGCCTGCACACGCGTTATCTTTACTGGTGACCCATACCCATTCCGGCCCGGGGCAGTATCTGGGCAGTGACTTCTATAATGTCTTTGGCAGCAACAAACCCGGCTTCGACCCGGCCTTGTTTGAATACCTGAGCGAACAGATTGCCGACGCGGTCATCGCAGCCTATACCTCCCGACGGGAAGCCCGCTTCGCAGTGGGCCAAAGCGACATCCGGGGCTATACCCGTAACCGTTCCATGGGCGCCTGGGCGAACAATTTCCCTGACGGCCAGCACCTGGATGACGACCCGATGATGGCGGTCAACCCCACCATGACCCTGCTGCGCATCGACCAGAAGCAAGGTGATCGCTTTGTTCCTGCCGGTGCGCTTAGCCTGTACTCCATTCATGGCACCGCCATTCCCCCCTTTACCCGTCCTTACCACGCCGACGTCTGGCACTGGATCAGTGGCACACTGGAAGATGAACTGGCAAGCACAGCCCCCGGCTTTATCCATGGCGCCGCCCAGGCCACCCACGCCGACAATAACCCGGCCTGGCACACAAACCAGCGTGGCGACCTGGAAGCACAACGTATTGGCACCACTCTGGGCGAACACGCCGTACAATTGTTTCACTCACTGGATAACCAGCTCACCGGCACACTGGACACCGCTATCGCCAGCCGCCAACTGAACCTGCTGGAGCAGATCGACACAGGGCGCTTCGGACTCTGTGAGCGCGCCATAGCCGGCGCCGCCGTCGCCGGGGCCGCCAATGGCGATGAAGTGTTTCCGATTTCCTACTTGCCCTTTCTCAAGGAAGACTGGCCTCGACACTTTTTCACCGACAACTGCCAGGGCGTAAAACAGTGGATGCTCTCCAAGCTGCAACTGCTGTTACCCGCAGAACGCTTCCCCCATCAGGCCCTGTTCCAGATCGTGCGTATCAACGAGCTGGTCATCGTGCCGCTGCCCTGGGAAATCACCCTGGAAAGCGGTAATCGCCTGCGCAATGCCGTTACCGATACCTTGCCCGCCGGCACGAACTGGAAAGTAGAAGTCTCCAGCCTGGCCAACGGCTATTTCGGCTATGCCGTCACCCCCGAGGAATACCAGCGGCAATATTACGAAGGCGGCCACACGCTCTACGGCCCCCATACCCTGGATTTCCTGATTGGCCAGAGCAGCGAACTAAGCCGCGATCTGCAACAAAGCGGCAACATCAGCGGCAACATCAACGACATTCCCCGCCAACAGACCTTCTCCCTGCTTGCGCATCAGTACTTTCCTGAAGCACAGCAAACGGCAGCCCCGGCCTCACCCACGGCTGTCCAGTGGCAAGGTCATCCTACCCGTGAGCCCGGCGACCTCACCACCGGCCCTTACTGGCGAATCTCCCTGCTGGCCGCCCCCGCCGAACAGCTGGCCCTCGACACGCTGGAGCTTACTCTCCACTGCCAGGGGCAGCGTGCAACCACCGATGACGGCGCCGCGCTACAACTACAATGGCAAGCGCAACAAAACAGCCAAGACAAATACGAAGTGCGCTGGTACCCCGCCCCCGGGCAACCGCAAACAGGCTGCCGCTTTGCTTTTTCAGCCAACCCGGCAGCCCCGGTGCAGCACTCCCCGGCGATCCCCTAGCGGCTAGCCTGAGGACAAGAGAATGTGCACCAGTTGATGTGGCGCCCCTGCGGCGCTGTTACACTAGACCCAGCCATTGAAGGCACCGCATTCGCCGCCGGAGATTTCCATGCGACCGCTTTTCCGATACCTGCTACCCGCCCTCTTCGTTGCCGGTTGCGCCAGCACCACGGACGTGACCACCCGCTTCACCGACGAGGGTAGCCACCCGCCGCAAGATACGCTGCTGCTGGTTGCCCACACCCCGGAAGGCAACATCCGCGAAACCTGGGAATTAACCTGCAAGGATATATTTTCAAGTAATTCGTTGACCGTTTTGCTCAGCCATCAGGAATTACCGTTATGGTATGAAGGCGGAAAAGAACGCATCCTCGACTGGGCGCAAGAAAACGATGTAGAGCGGATTCTGCTGGTCGAGCTGACTCACTTGCTGATAGATGCTGCCGCACCGCCTGCGGCCGGCAACCAGCTCAACCCCATGGAGCAATCCGCCGGCGACGTACAACCGACCTGGAAAATCGGGATCGGTGGCGACCTGGCCAAAGACGAGGTACCCGACGCCCTGCGGCAACATGGCGCAGAGCTGATCAATGCCGACGGCAAACCTCTCTGGACCGGCATCGCCACCACCCACGAGGCCAGCAACGCCGTTGCCATCGCCAAAAGCCAGTGCTCGGCCCTGCGTCGCAGCTTGCGTGAACAAGCCCTTATTCCCTGACCGGCCAATGTCCGTCAGGGAACGGTAAAACGGACTCTGACAACGGACATGAACATTATGACAGGCCCACTTAACGGACTGACCTTCATCGAACTGGCCGGCATTGGCCCCGGCCCCTTCTGCGGCATGATGCTTGCCGACATGGGCGCCACCGTTATCCGCATCGACCGCCCCGGCGGTAACCCGCATTCCGCCATCGGCCACACCGTCCTTTTCCGCAATCGCCAAAACCTGGCCGTGGACCTGAAAAGCGCCGAAGGCATCGAAACCGTTCTGAAACTCTGCGAAACCGCCGACGGCCTGTTCGAAGGTTTTCGTCCCGGCGTCACCGAGCGCCTGGGCGTGGGCCCGGAGCAATGCCTGGCCCGCAACCCGAAACTGGTCTACGGCCGCATGACCGGCTGGGGCCAGACCGGGCCACTGGCCCAGGCCGCCGGCCACGACATGAACTACATCGCCCTGTCCGGCGCCCTGCATGCTATGGGCCGTGAAGGCGAAAAGCCCGCAATTCCCCTCAACCTGGTGGGCGATTTCGGTGGCGGCGGCATGATGCTTGCTTTCGGCATGGTCTGCGCCGCACTGGAAGCCCAGCGCAGCGGTAAAGGCCAGGTGGTCGACTCGTCCATGGTAGAAGGTTCCGCCGCCCTCATGGCCATGTTCTACGGGCTCAAATCCCAGGGCATGTTTACCGACAATCGCGGCACTCACATGCTTGATTCCGGCGCACACTTTTATGAAGTGTATGAAACTGCGGACGGCAAATACGTCTCCATCGGCAGTATCGAACCACAGTTCTATGCCCAGCTCTGCCAGCTGGCCGAACTACCCGCCGAAGACTTTGGCCATCAGATCAACCCGCCCAAATGGCCGGAAATGAAACAAAAGCTCGCCGCCGTCATCAAACAGAAGACACGGGACGAGTGGTCCGCCCTCATGGAAGGCACCGATGTCTGTTTTGCACCGGTTCTCAGCCTTGAAGAAGCGCCCTCACACCCGCATAACGTAGCCAGAGAATCCTTTGTTACCGTCAACGGTGCCGCACAACCGGCACCGACCCCGCGCTTCTCACGCACCGCAGCCGGCGAGATAAAACCCGCCACCACTGCCGGAGCAGATAGCCGGGCCGTACTGAGCCAGGCCGGCTTCAGTGACAGTGACATCGATGGCCTGATCGCCAGTGGAGCCGTCAAGCAGGACTGATCCCTGCTTGCTCTCCACTGGCTGCATTGACCTGTAACACCTGCCGGGCCACAAGCCAGGCAGGTGTTCGCCCCATTGGAGGAACCATGAACGTAGTGATCCCCGGCACATCCCTGGCCATTCACCCGGAACGTTTCCCTGATCCCATCGACGATCTGCCCGCCAATGGCATGGCCAAAGCGGTTCTGGCTGGCGGTTGCTTCTGGTGTGTGGAAGCGGTCTATCTGAATCTGGAAGGCGTGAACGCCGTGGTGTCCGGTTATGCCGGCGGCCATGCTGCCCGCGCCAATTACGAGGCCGTCTGTACCGGCACCACCGGCCATGCGGAAGTGATCGAAGTAGAATACGACAGCACCGTCATCAGCTTCGGCGAACTGCTGAAAGTGTTCTTTTCCGTCGCCCACGACCCCACCCAGAAAGACCGGCAAGGCAACGACCGGGGCACCCAGTACCGCTCCGCGATTTTTTATCACGACGAGGCCGAGAGAGCGGTGGCCGAGGCGTACATCCATCAGTTGAATAACGCCGGCGCTTTTATCGCCCCCATTGTTACCACCGTGGAACCGCTGGACGCCTTTTACCGCGCCGAGGATTACCACCAGGATTTCGCCCGTCGCAATCCCAATCAAGGCTACATCACCCATATAGCCAAACCGAAAGTGGAAAAGCTGATCCAGGCCTTTCCCGACAAACTCAAAACCCGGACACCTTAACCAGACAAACTCAAGGGAGTGCCTGATGACCCAAGCACTGTCCGCCAGCGGCTTCGACCTGACGCCCCTGAGCGAAGAAGAGAAACAGGCCCGCGCACAATCGCTGAGCAAAGAAGAACGCCGCATCCTGCTCAACCAGGGCACCGAGCCACCGTTTTGTGGCGGCCTGCTGGATAACAAGGACGATGGCACCTACCACTGTAAACTGTGTGACCTGCCGCTGTTCGCTTCCAGCACCAAGTTCGAATCCGGCACCGGCTGGCCCAGTTTTTATCAACCTTTCGATCCGCAACACATTCGCGAACTGCGCGACAGTAGCCACGGCATGATCCGTATAGAGATCCGCTGCGCCCGCTGCGATAGCCATCAGGGGCACGTCTTCCCCGACGGCCCACCGCCCACTGGCCAACGCTATTGCCTGAACTCCGCCTCCATGGTGTTCAAGGCGCAGAATTAATCCGTCCCATCACCAGAAGCGTAGCGAATAACCTCGCTGACGGCGCGACAACCCAAGCCGACTCTGCTGTAGGAGCACTTCTTGAGGTGCGAACCTGAGCCTCGGCGAAGGATCGCCTTCAGATTGCCAATGCGCAAAACGGGCGGTTCGCACCTCAAGAGGTGCTTGTATGTTTGAATGCTCTTCCTGCAACCATGCAGGACTTGCCGGGGTGGAGGGACCAAAGGAGCATCTGACCCAAGGGTACAGACGGTAGGAGATTTGGCCCCACCCCGCACCTATTCATACGCCGATAAAGAATCCATCGGCTG
>NZ_LWEZ01001161.1:0-845 GCF_001634945.1 Alcanivorax sp. HI0044 | reverse complement strand
GCAGGTTCACGAACACCTCAAAGGCATGGTCCGTTTCGTCTTCCAGGCTCATCAGCGGCTGGTAACGCAGATTGAAGGCGCCCTGCTCCAAGGCCTGACGCACCAGCATGGCCACCGCCTCGGAAGACCCGGCGGCCACATCATCCATGGGATCGTGCACTTTGATGGCATTGCCCTTACCGGCATTTTCCCGTTGCGCCTGATTACAACATTTTAGCGCCGTGGTCAGCGTGTCCTGGCTGCTGCGGGCGTCTTCGCGCACAAACGACACCCCCACACTGGCGGTGATATGCACGGTCTTGGCGGCCACTTCCGGCATCAGGGTTTCAATGCCGGCACGCAATCTCTCTGCCAGTTCTGCGGCCTCATCCATATCGGCCACCGGTTGCAGAACGGCAAAATCCTCGCCATCTACCTTGGCCAGATGAGCCTCGCCCACCTCGGCACGCAGCCATTCGGCCACGCTTTTCAGAATCTCATCCGCGCCATCAATTCCCAGACCCGACTGATGGTGCTCAAAGTCATCCAGACGCAGATAGAGCACGGTGGACAGGCGCCCTTCGTTGGCGGCCTGGGCCACACTTTCATCCACCCGATCCATAAACCAGCTGCGGCTGAACAGTCCTGTGACCTGATCTTTCTGGCTCATTTCCTGAAGCCGCTCTTCCATCTCACTCTCATTCACGCCAGCGGCGCGAATCACGATCTGGGTGCAGGCCTCGCCATCGTAAGTGCTGGCCGAAAAGGTGAAGGTGGCATCGAACTCGCTACCCTCGGTATTAACGCCCTTGCATTCCAACTCGTGGGTCTGGCTTTCGTCCTGGGCACGGCTGCGCAACAGCTGC
>NZ_LWEZ01001160.1:0-1059 GCF_001634945.1 Alcanivorax sp. HI0044 | reverse complement strand
GGGGCCGATCATTACCGTCTTACTGGGCGGTTCACTGATCTACAAGATGGTGTCGGTGGCCCAGCAGCAACACATTACCTCCATTGCCGATTTCCTGGCCGCCCGCTACGGGAAGTCCCGGCGCCTGGCTGTGCTGGTCACCCTGGTGGCCATTGTCGGGGTGTTGCCCTACATCGCCTTACAGCTAAAAGCCGTCACCCTGTCGTTTGATTATGTGCTGGAGGAATCTGCGCCGGGCCAGGTGGATACGGCACTGGTGGTCGCTGCACTGATGGCTATTTTCACCTTGCTGTTCGGTACCCGGCATATCGATACCACCGAGCACCAATCCGGCTTGATGCTGGCGGTGAGTTTTGAATCCTTTATCAAGGTGGTGGCGTTTGTCGGGCTGGGCTTGTATTGCCTGTATGCCATTTTTGATGGCCCGGTGGATATGTGGCAGCAGCTGAGCGAGCGCAGCGATGTCATGCAGAGTTTTGAACCGACCCTGTTTTCGCAAAGTTTCGTCACTTCATTATTGCTTTCCATGGTGGCGATTCTCTGTCTGCCCCGTCAGTTCCATGCCGGTGTGGTAGAAAACAATGACCTGCGCCATTTGCGCACCACGCGCTGGTTGTTTCCGTTTTACCTGGCGCTGTTTGCGATTTTTGTTCTGCCGATCGTGATTGCCGGCGTGATTACCCAGCCCTACCTGATCGGTCATGCAGACACTTACATGTTGTCGTTGCCCATGGCCCAGGCCAATCACGGCATGCTGATGCTGTCGTTTATTGGCGGGATTGCGGCGGCCACTGGCATGGTGATTGTCTCCACCATGGCGCTGGCCATTATGTTGACCAACGAAGTGCTGCTGCCCATGTGGTTGCAGTCGCGGCTCAATGAAAAGGATCAGCTGCCGGATCTCAGCACGCAACTGCGCTTTCTGCGCCGGGCCAGCATTCTGGTGTTGCTGGGGCTGGCGTTTGCCTTCCATACGCTGATCGACCGGTTCGACGGCCTTGCCAGTATCGGGCTGCTGTCGTTTGCCGCCGTGGCCCAGTTCGCGCCATCACTGATCGG
>NZ_LWEZ01001159.1:0-17518 GCF_001634945.1 Alcanivorax sp. HI0044 | reverse complement strand
TTGCCCTGGGCTTTTTCCACCTTGTCCAGACCGCTTTTCAGGCTGGCTTGCTGACGCTCAAGCTGCTTGATGCTGTCCACCAGCACTTCCACCCGTGTCTGCATTTGCCCGATCTGGCTCTGCCATTGGTCGCTGCTTTTGTTCACCGCAGCCACCGCGCTTTCCACCTGTTTTTTGAGGGCCGCGGCATCGCTGCTGATATTTTTTAATTTACCGTCCACACCCGCCTGGCCTTTTTTGACCTCGGTGACCGAGGAGGACAGGGCGCTCAGAGCCTTTTTCTGCTCGGCGATGGCAGCTTTATTGCGCTTGTTGCTCAGATCCCACAATTTGCGGATTTCATCTTCATTCGCTTCCAGCTTCTTGCCGTGGGTCTGAACCGTATCCAGCAGTTTGCCGGAGGACTGGTTGAGGCTTTCATCGGTCGCCGACAAACGGGATTGAAGGTTGCCCATTTTTTCACTGGATTCCGTCAACCGGTTATCCAGCTGCGCCTGCAACCCGGAGACCTGCTTGCTAAACCAGACACCCAGAACAGCGATCAGCACGACCAACACCAGGCACGCGGCCATCCAGCCACCATTGCCACCACCAGAAGGCGCCGGCTTGTGCGGTTTCGGCGCCGGTTTGCCGCTACCCGGAGGCGCTTTTTTGCCATTACCACCCAACGCCGCACTAGGCGTACTGGCTCGGGGTTCATCAACAGCAACGTCATTCAGGTCACCAAGATTGACTTCACGATCTCGCGTCATGCTTTACTTCCCGGGGGACACCCCGTTTGGTTGATTATTTATCTCAACGTTGGCTGTCAACGTTACTCTGAATGATCGAACAGCGATTGGTCGGTCGGGTAGTAGACTGGCTCGCCCGGTTCGTATTTTCCGTTATCTTTCTCAAGAAATGGCAGGAAAATAACCCACGGCCGCACATCCCGATGATCGACGAGGGCCCAAACACCGATTACCTGGTTCCCTTCATCATCGCTGATTTCATGCAGTCGGAATAAAGCCAGCATGTCCACATCCGGCTTTTTCTTCCCTTCTTCTTGAAGCTTTCTGTACAGAACCTCCACCCATTGCTCTGGCGCTGGAGCATCCTCTTTTTCGCCTGTATAAGTCATTGCCTGCGCAGAATCCCCCTTCTGGACCAATCCGAAAGGGTAAAAACTGCCAAATTTCTTGATCGCCTTTATCGCTTCACCAATTCCCGCAGCGGCCAGTTTATCCATGGCCTGCTGCTCCGGGCTTTTTGCTGCTTCGTCAGCGCTCTTTGTTTGCGCTGTTTTTGTGTCACTCGCCTGTTCGGCTGCCATGGCCGGAGTCACCCACAAGCCGGCCAGCAACATCACCAATCCAATAAAACGCATACAACACCTGTTATTGTCATCATTATCCCGGAATTTGACCGTCATCCGGCCAACAAGATCCCGAGCCTGTCGGACGCTACCAAACTTACCCTTCTATCGCCATAAAGACACAAAAAAGGCCGCAAAAGCGGCCCTTTTCATTGCCTGAACGGTATCTGCAAAGACCCCTTCAGGCTTACCCAACCGGGTTTATGCAGCAAAGTTGCTGGCTGCGAAATCCCAGTTGATCAGGTTCCAGATGGACTCCAGATACTTGGGACGGGCGTTGCGGTAGTCCACGTAGTAGGCGTGCTCCCACACGTCCACGGTGAACAGCGGGGCCTGACCCTTGCCGTGGGCAATCGGGGTGTCCGCATCGTCGGTGTTGACGATTTCCAGGCTGCCATCGCTGTTTTTCACCAGCCAGGTCCAGCCGGAACCGAAGTTACCGGTTGCCTTGGCATTGAACTGGTTCTTGAACTCGTCGAAAGAACCGAACGCCTTGTCGATGGCTGCGCCCAGATCACCACTGGGAGCACCGCCGCCATTGGGGCTGAGGCTGTTCCAGTAGAAGGTGTGGTTCCATACCTGGGCTGCCTGGTTGAACAGACCGCCTTCGGCGCTCTTGATGATTTCTTCCAGGGATTTGCCTTCGTTGTCGGTGCCGGCAACCATGTCGTTCAGCTTGGTCACGTAGGCGTTGTGGTGCTTGCCGTGGTGATACTCCAGCGTTTCGGCAGAAATATGCGGTTCCAGTGCATTTTTCTCGAACGGAAGCGGCGGTAATTCAAAAGCCATAATTTGTCCCCTGACATCATGTTGTCCCATTGCTCACTGCAACGGGCCGAAATTCCCCGCAGACAACCTGCCGGTGGCCTGCGGCCGAACGATAATAACAAGCTACCGGTCGTGTTCTCTACTCTGGCAAGGCTTTGCCTTTCGGTATCATAGACAAAACCTATCATTTGCCAGCAATACGTGACCGGCAGGTCCTTGTCAGATGGGGCGCAACGCCCTTGTTTCAAGTACAATGCGCCCCAATTTTTACGTTCCGGGACGTTTCTTTTGCGTTCTGTTAACGCCTTCAACTGTTTGGCAGGAGAAAAACATGTCTGATGATGCAGTCGTCATTGTAAACGGTGCCCGCACCGCCATGGGCGGTTTCCAGGGTTCCCTGTCCGCTGTCAGCGCCCCGGAACTGGGTGCCGCGTCCATCCGCGAAGCGGTCGCTCGCGCCGGCCTGAAAGCCGAGGACGTACAGGAAGTCATCATGGGCTGTGTACTGCCCGCCGGCCTGAAACAGGGCCCGGCCCGTCAGGCCATGCGTCTGGCCGGCCTGCCGGACAGCACCGGCGCCACCACCATCAACAAGCTGTGTGGTTCCGGCATGAAGGCCACCATGTTTGCCTACGATTCCATCAAGGCTGGCACCAACGACATCGTGGTATCCGGCGGCATGGAATCCATGACCAACGCCCCCTACGTGCTGGACAAAGCCCGTGCCGGCATGCGCATGGGCCACGGCCAGATCTTTGATCACATGTTCCTGGATGGCCTGGAAGATGCAGAAACTGGCCGCCTGATGGGCTCTTTCGCCCAGGAAGTGGCCGACAAGCGCAACATCACCCGCGAAGACATGGACAACTACGCCATCGAATCCCTGAACCGCGCCAATGCGGCCGTCGATAACGGCTGGTTCAAGGACGAAATCGTGCCGGTGACCGTGAAGACCCGTAAGGGTGAAGTGGTTGTCGACACCGACGAACAACCGGGCAACGCCAAGATCGACAAGATCCCCACCCTGCGCCCGGCCTTCGCCAAAGACGGCACCGTCACCGCCGCCAACGCCAGCTCCATCTCCGATGGTGGCTCAGCGCTGGTACTGGCCCGTGAATCCGTGGCCAACGAGCGCGGCCTGCAGCCGCTGGCCCGCATCCTCGCCCACGCCACCAACAGCAAACACCCCAGCGAGTTCACCATTGCCCCCATTGGTGCCACCGAAGCGGTGATGAAGAAGGTCGGCTGGAGCGTGGACGATGTGGACCTGTTCGAGATCAACGAAGCCTTCGCCATGGTGGCGATGATGCCGATGATCGATCTGGGCATTCCCCACGAGAAAGTGAACATCCACGGCGGCGCCTGTGCCCTGGGTCACCCGGTGGGCTCCACCGGCTCACGCATCATCCTGACCCTGATCCACGCGCTCAAGCGCACCGGCGGCAAACGCGGTGTGGCCAGCCTGTGTATCGGCGGCGGCGAAGCCACCGCAGTGGCTATCGAGCTGGTGTGAGACGCCTGACGCTGGACGCTTGATGCCAGACGAAAACGGGGCCTAAAGGCCCCGTTTTTTGTTGGCGCCGCCCTCTGTATTCCACCTCTATCACCCCTCCGTAGGAGCGGCGCTTGAGCCGCGAACCGCGCTTGCGCGGAAATCGCCCGTAGGGCGATCAGGTATTCCAGGGCCTAGCAGATCTTTCTAAATGATCACGCTTCTCTGCCTTGCTTCCGCTCGATTCGCGGCTCGAGCGGTATTATTCGCTCCGCTCACCCTTCGGGCCGTACGGAACTACGTGCGTTACTCCGCTACGCTTCGTTCCTACAGCAGCTTCGTAGCCCCCCCACCCCGAAACATCCGCTTTCATTTTAAAACTCTGTTGCACTTTCCTGACCGGATTCGCCCTCTGTCGTATACGCAAACCCGGATTTCACCTGTACCCTGACCGGCTAGTCACCGTTTTGGGTTGGGCATAAGCCCGGGAGCACCATGTCAGCATTACCCGTTATTACCGCCATGGGCGGCATCAATGCCGCCGGCCGCAGTGCCCAGCATTTCGCTTTCCAGCGGCTTGTTTTCGATGCTCTGAATGAGGCCCAGCAAAACGACACGCGAACCGCGCTGGCCCGACTCACCGGCAATGACAGCGAGACCGTGCTGGCCCGCACCCTGATCCGCGCACTCCCCGACAGCCACCAGCTCCACGCCGCACTCGCCGGCACCAGCGACGCCCCCATCACGCTGGAAATGCGTAATATGGACCTGCCCGACACCTTGCCTCCGGGCTGGCAGGTCAGCGCCGTGGACAAGCGCCGCAGCCGCGTCACCCTCCCCGCCGGGCTGGGCTTGCGGGTGCCCCACGACACGCCTCGCCGGGTCAGCGCCGCCGGCCAATTGCCGGACGGTTTTGATCCCGGCGCGCTATACGCCTCCCGCAACCACCCCCGCGCCCTGCAAATGGCCATTTTTGGCATCAGTGATGCGCTGGGTGATCTGGGTATGGATTGGGCGCAGGTCGCCGCCCGGGTACGCCCGGATCAAGTCGCCGTATACGCCAGCAATGCCATGTCACAGATGGATGACAACGGCCTGGGCGGCGTCATGCGCTTCCCGCCCAACGGCCAGCGCATCACTTCCAAACAGGTGCCGCTGGGGCTGGGCGAAATGACCGCCGACTTTCTCAATGCCTATGTATTGCACTCCGTCGGCACCACCGGTGGCATGCTCGGCGCCTGCGCGACTTTCCTCTATAACCTGGAAAAAGGCGTCCATGCCATTCGCAGTGGCCGGGTGCGTGTCGCCATTGTGGGCACCAGCGAAGCACCGCTGGTGCCAGAGATCATGGAGGGATACCGGGCCATGGGTGCACTGGCGGAGGATCAGGCGTTGGCCGCCCTGGACGGCGCCGCCAGCGCCGACCTGAACCGGGCCTGCCGCCCGTTCTCGGAAAACTGCGGTTTCACCATGGCCGAATCCACCCAGTTTACCGTGCTGATGGACGATACCCTGGCGCTGGAACTGGGCGCGGACATTCTCGGCGCCGTGCCAGATGTGTTCATCCATGCCGATGGCGGCAAAAAATCCATCTCAGCCCCCGGTGTGGGCAACTACCTGACTGTGGGCAAGGCCGCAGCCCTCACCCGCCAGCTGATCGGCGAGAAGGGCCTGCGCGAGCACAGCTTTGTGCACGCCCACGGCACCGGCACGCCGCAGAACCGGATCACCGAATCCGTGATTCTGGAGCGCACCGCCAAGGCCTTCGGGATTGAGCACTGGCCGGTGGTCGCCATCAAGGCCTATGTGGGGCATTCGCTGGGCAGTGCCGGTGGCGACCAGCTGTCTGCCACCCTGGGCAGTTTTGCCCAGGGCTGGCTGCCGGGCATTCGCACCGTGGACCACATTGCCGACGATGTGCACCGCGATCACCTGAATTTCTGCCTGGAGCATCAACCCCACGATGCATTGCAGGCCTCGCTGATCAATTCCAAGGGCTTCGGCGGTAACAACGCCACCGCCGTGGCGCTATCACCGACGGTCACGGAAAGCCTGTTGCGGCAACGGCATGGCCAACAGGCCATAACACACTGGCAGACGGCACGGGACCCGGTGCTGCAGGCCAAGGCCCGTTTCCGCGACCACTGCCTGACCGAGGCACCAAAACCGGTTTACCGCTTTAACGAGGGGGTACTGGGAGATGAGCACGTCACCCTGAGTGATAAGGCGGTGCAGTTAAATAACGGCCCCGTCATGACCTTTGATGACGACAACGGCCTGGCGGCTTACCAAATCAATCTCTAGCGCTGCTCGGATGGGAAAGGGCGAGTAACGAGGTACGAGTTTCAAGTTGCGAAAACCTTTCCCGGTCTTCGCAACGCGTTTCTCGCCACTCGACACTCAACATCCCCAGCCACTGAAGATCAACGAATCTCCACCTCAAACGCGGGTGACGCCCAGCCCTGCCCTGACGAAGGAGCATCGCCAGGCAGCGCTTCACCACCATAAATCACCTGTTCCGCATCACCGTATTGCAGCCAGGTTTCGGTGGGTGCCACCCCCACCCCCGGTTTGCTGTAATCACACACCCCCTGCGGGAAAACCTCGGCCACCTGCTCGGCAAACCCTTGCGGATCCAGTGCCAGAGGGTAGTCCGCCGGGTCCACCGGTTTGAGCTGGCACTTGTTGGTCAGGGTTTCAATGCTGTCACCAGCCACCGTGCGGGGGGTGCCAAAACGGGTCTGCACTACGGTTTGCTGCAGGCCCACCAAGGGATCGGTAATCGGCGATAACAAATCCGCCACAGTGCCCAACAGATCGCCCACCACGGGGATATCGGACACCACCGGCAGTTCACTCAGGTCCAACCCGCAGACCTGGCCGGTCAGCGCATCCACCACCACGCCCGCCTCTGCCGGCGCCGCCGGCAACAACGACAGGTCCAGCCCCGGCAGAATCGGGGTTGGATACAGCAGGTTACCGCTGAGCGGCACGATAGGGCCTTCCAGGCCCACCAGCGAAGACACCGACAGACAACGGTCACGGGCGTAGACCGGTTTGTGCTCCCGGACTTTTTCTTCAATGCTCAATGCCGAGGCGTCCGCTTCAATTTGCGACAGCCACAAATCCATCACCAATAGCGCCTCGGTGGTATAAACCGTATCACCAAACAATGGCGCCGGGCCGTACCAGATCACCTGGTTATCCGCGTGCCCCTGGGTCTTTTCCAGGCGGGCGCGCATCTGCCAGGAGTGATAGGCATCGTGGGCAATCCCCGGGTCCGGGCCGCGCAGATCAATAATCGGCACATTGGCCAGGTGCTCGGCAGTATTAATGGCACCGGTGCGGTAAGCATTGTACAGCGCCTGGCTATCGGCCACGGTGCGCTCCGGCTGGTAGTCGATATCCACATTGAAGCCGCCAATTTCCCGATTCACTTTCAGGAACTGGTCACCGGTAATCACACCACTCTGCAACGCCCGCAGACCATATTGAACGCCCACGTTATCCAGCGGAATGCCCCCGAATCCTCGTGACAGCAGGTGTTCGTTCGCAGACCACACTTCTGGCGAACGCAGCCCGAACTGGGACTTCATGTAATCCAGCAAGCCACAACGCAACCCATCCGGAGCGTCCTGGGCGTCATAGACGGTCACCCCGTCTTCCAGGCCCGGGCAGCTTTGCTGGTCAGGGTAGGCTGCCGGGAAAAAGGCCAGATCCGAGACCAGCGGATTCAACGGCAGATGGCCATAGAACGCGGACCATTGCGCAGCGGGAATCACCCCGGAACTCAACAACCGGGTGACCACATCCTGAAAGCCTTGCGGGTCGGAAGGCAGCTGATTGCCGAAATACTGGCTAAGTAAGTTGTAATCGGCGAACTGGGTGGCCGTGGTCCACACATCCGGGTAGGAGCACTGCACGATCATGCCTTGATAAATGCCCGGATACGCATTGGCCACATGCTGCTGGGTGATGGAACCACCGGAACATCCCGTGCCAATGGTGTAACGAATTTCACCGTACTGCTCGACGATGCGCTCCTTGCCCATCATCAGTGATTCCGCCGCCGTCACCAGATTGCCGTTATGTCCCAGGTTCCCCTGGGCGGTGGAGAGGGTCATGAAACCGCGCCCCAGCGCCGTGGTGATACTGTCACCCAGCAACAGCTCGGCGCCTTCCGGGGCCGTACCGGCGATATCACCTCGGGGAGGGTTACCCATGCCATAGCTCACGCCCACGTTACCGCCGTGGTGAATCAGCAATTTACCGTTCCACTGGGGCTGCGGGTTCAGCGCGGTCCAGGGTTGATCCGGTTGGTACAGGGTCATGATCAGGTAGCGATCCCGGTTCTGCACGCCCTCTTCCATGCGCACGATAAAGGGCACCTCCACACCGGCATCCGTGGTGATCCTGGCAATGGCAGCCTGGGCCGGTGGATTGGCGGGGTCGTAAGGTTGAAAGGCGCCGGGAATCCCTGGATTTTCCGGATCAAAATTGGTCAGCAAATTCTGCAACTTGTCGGCGGGCACATACTTGAAGCTGTACTCAGCCAGCTGGTTGCACTGGGCATCCACCGCCGCCGCATTGGTGCATTGCCAGGGCTGAATCTGCGGCCCGGAAATCACCGGCCCCCCATTGGGGTGATTGATAATGATCCGTTCCAGCACACTGTCATCCGCCAGCTCCACGGTCAGCCGGTTGCTGCCCAGCGCCAGGCCATTGATCAGGCCTTTCAGGGTACCGGCGTCGGTAGGCGTCAGCTGGTCAGTGACGGCCCTGTCCCCCAGTGTCACCACCGCGCCTTCAAGCTGGGCCGCATCGGGGGTGATCACCTCCACCAGTGCATCACCGCCGCTGATCAGGTCTGCCCGGTTGGAAAGCACCCGGATTTCGCCTGCCCCGGCAATCGGGTCACCGGGCTCATTGGGGGTGGGCCCGGCAGGGGGATTACTGGTCACCGGCACCGACGATGAGCCGCCCCCGCCACAGGCAGTGAGCAAAAGGGTCAGGGTGACAGGCATGGCAAACGCAAGCATTTTCATCGCAGGCTCCTCCCCGGGCGGCAGCCGCTGGCGCGCCGGGATCAGCGTGGACCACTGATTGTTCTTGGGAGTCTCTGAATAACCCCTTGCATGCTCAGTCTTTCAGGCTGGCTCGCAATCTAGGCGCGATTTTGAAGGTGTATGTCCATCCATCGAAAAAACGCAACAACGAGTGCGGGCCGGCCTGGAAGACCCGGAGGGCGCGGCCTGAAGGGCACATCTGCTGCGCTTTATCGCTAGGAAAGGGAGCCACCCTGTCCGTCGCGACACAACACAACAGCTGCACCCTTCTGGCCACGCTGAGTACGCAAGGGGTTATTCAGAGACTCCCTTGTTAAGATCCGCGCAATACGCACGGGTAGACCTTGATTGTCAGAGAGTTATCGGCGCCACACTGTTGTGGCACCGTAGTACCATAGTTACCGTGGAGCCGGCATTCTTTTCAGAATGTTGCACGAATGTGCCACCTAATGAGAAAGGAATGCCGGGACCGCATGGCGCACAACCCATTAGCTGATAAGGTAGCCCCATCGAATGCACAGGACTGCCTATGACCCGCCTGAAACTCGCCCTGCTGATGCTGGTTGCCCTGACCGCCAGCACCGCCCTTTGGCACCGCTACAAGCCGCTTCCTGCGGGGTTGAACGTGCAAGGGGAAACCCATGCAGTTCACGGGCTCAAATTGCTGGTGGACGATACCTGGGAAAGCGACAACGGTGGCGAGGCCACGCGGCTCAGCCGACAACATATTTTCGACGAATTCTTCCGCTTAATCGGTCAGGCGGAAAAACTCATCGTGGTCGACATGTTCCTGTTCAACGATTTTCAGGGCACTGCCAACGAGAGCGACCGGGCCTTGTCCAGCGAGCTCACCGACGCCTTGCTGGCCCGGCGCGCCAGCCACCCGACAATGCCGATCGTGGTCATCACCGACCCCATCAATACGCTTTATGGCGGGCTCCACAGCAAGCACCTTACGCGCCTGAAGAAAGCCAACATCACCGTCGTCACCACACCTTTGCCGGCACTGCGTGACTCCAACCCCAGCTGGTCCGGCCTGTGGCGGGTATGCTGCCAGTGGCTGGGCAACAACCCGGACAAGGGCTGGCTGCCCAATCCCATGGGGCCGGGACAGGTCTCCCTGCGCAGCTACCTGACACTGCTGAACTTCAAGGCCAATCACCGCAAGACCCTGGTGGTGGACGAAGGTGAACACTGGACCGGCCTGGTCACCTCCGCCAATGCCCACGATGGCAGCAGCGCCCACAGCAATATCGGCTTACGCTTTCAGGGCAATGCGGTCAAAGACCTGCTGGCCAGTGAACTGGCTGTCGCAGAGCTGACCGCCACCCGACTGCCCACACTCCCCACCTTGCCAACACAACCGACTGACCCGGCCGCCGACGCCCGCCTGCAACTACTCACCGAAGGCGCCATTCGTGATGCCTTGCTGGCAACCCTCAACCAAAGTCAGGCCGGCGACCAGGTTGATGTGTCCGTGTTCTATCTGTCCCATCGCCCGCTGATGGAGGCCCTGCTCGCGGCACAGCAACGGGGCGTACAATTGCGCGTCCTGCTGGATCCCAACAAGGATGCCTTCGGGCGTGAGAAGAACGGGATACCCAACCGCCAGGTGGGGAGTGAATTGCACAACGCCGGCATCCCCGTGCGCTGGTGCAACACCCAGGGAGAACAATGCCATACCAAGATGCTGTTACGGCGCAGCGCCAACAGCGCCGCACTGATCCTTGGCTCCGCCAACTACACCCGGCGAAATCTGGATAACCTGAATCTGGAGAGTAGCGTGCGGCTGATCGCCGCCCCCGACCACGCCATCATGCAACAGGCCAGCGACACCTTTGAACGGCGCTGGGAAAACCGTTACGACGAAAAGCACAGCACCGACTATGCGGTGTATGCGGATGACTCGGTGTGGAAGTACTGGTTGTATCGGGGAATGGAATTCACTGGCTGGAGCAGTTTTTAAAGCAAGTTAAAAGGTGAAAGTTCAAAGTTTAAAGGCGCGCAAAATGCAAACATGCATTTCACTTTTAGTGGACGCGCCTAAACGCTTGAAACGCGGAGCCCAACACCGCGCAAGCCTCTACCTTCCAGCCCTCGCGTTTCAACTTTGAACTTTGAACTTTCAACTCACGCCTTCCTCTTTCACTGGCCGATTGCGATGCCAGTCCAGGCCGGCGACGCCGCCGTTGATGAGCCAGGCCGCGGCCACCAGACCACCCGCCATGGGCCAACCCCAGCTTGGCGGCAACAACGCCGTGCCGGGAACAAACAACAAGAACAGCACTGTTTCCAGCACCGCCAGCAACACCGGTGCAGCCAGACGGGCCGGGTAATGCAGCTCCACACCCAACCAGCGCAAGCCTGCCGCGCCCATGGTCAGGCCCAGCCAGATAATGATAACGCCACCGATGACTACCGCCATTGCTGTCTCCCTGCCTGTTCAGTTCTGTCCGCCATAGAGTGCTTCACGGCCGTGGCGCACTTCCATGCCTTCACGCACTTTTTTCGACAAGCCTTTGATCACCAACGCGAAGGAATGGTCAATCATGCGCTGAATCTCCCCCTCGGGAATGGAGCCATCCAGTTTGACCGTATTCCAGTGTTTCTTGTTCATGTGATAGCCGGGCAGCACGGAGGAAAAGATGTCCCGCAGCGCTAGCAGGCTGTTGGAAAGCCCCTTGCGTACTCAGCGTGGTCAGAAGGGTGCAGCTGTTGTGTTTTGTCGCGACGGGCAGGGTGGTTCCCTTTCCTAGCGACAAAGCGCAGCAGATGTGCCCTTCTGGCCTCGCCCTCCGGGTCTTCCAGGCTGGCCCGCACTCGTTGTTGCAATGTCTCGATGGGTGGACACACACCTTCAACATTGCGCGTAGATTGCGAGCCAGCCTGGAAGACTGAGTATGTAAGGGGCTTTCCAACAGCCTGCATGAGCCTGATCCGGATCGCACTTCAGATTCATGCGCCCTTCACCACCCTCCTGCCCCAGCGTTGCGAACATCTTGTCGCGCACTTTCATCACCGCCACACCCGGGCCGAAAGGATAATCCTCCATCGCTTCAGGCTTGCCGAGAAGATATTGGCGAGCGGTATCGGCATCCATGTCCACCTCGTTTCAAATGCGGGTTCCATTACCCGAGCCGTCGTAAAACGGCCAGGTTTAGCATGGGTCAGGTTCTTCTGATTTTCGCTGTTAACTATTCACTGTTAACTATTAATTGCCTTCTCAGATTTCCCGGGTTTCACGGAAACGGATATCCGGGTGTCGCTCCTGGGCCAGTTGCAGGTTCACCCGCGTGGGCGCCAGGTAGGTCAGGTGCCCTGCACCGTCCCGGGACAGATTATCGTAGGCTTTGCGTTCAAAGGCAGACATGTCTTTTTCACTATCGGCTTCCACCCAGCGAGCCGTGGCCACACTCACCGGCTCATAACGGCAATCTACCCCGTATTCGCCTTTCAAACGCGCAGCCACCACGTCGAACTGCAGGGTACCCACTGCACCGAGAATCACATCGTTGTTACGCAGCGGGAAGAACACCTGGGTAGCGCCCTCTTCTGCCAGCTGGGTCAGGCCCTTGTGCAGCTGCTTGCTTTTGAGCGGGTCGTTGAGCACCACCCGCTGGAACAGTTCCGGTGCAAAGTGCGGAATGCCGGTGAAGGCCAGCTCTTCGCCTTCGGTGAAAGTATCGCCGATCTGAATGGTGCCATGGTTATGCAGCCCGATAATGTCACCGGAAAAAGCCTCGTCCACATTATCACGCTCACCGGCCAGGAAGGTCAGCGCATCGGGAATACGCACGTCCTTACCGGTACGCACCTGCTTTAGCTTGATGCCCTTCTGGTACTTGCCAGAACAAATGCGCATAAAGGCAATACGGTCACGGTGGCGGGGGTCCATGTTGGCCTGAATCTTGAACACAAAGCCGGTCATCTTGGGCTCATCGGCCGCCACGGTGCGAGCCGTCGCATCGCGAGGCTGCGGTGGCGGCGCCCACTGCACCAGGCCATCGAGCATATGGTCAACGCCGAAATTGCCCAGCGCGGTGCCGAAGAAAACCGGGGTCAGTTTGCCGGCCAGGAAACGCTCCAGATCGAACTCGTGGCTGGCGCCCTGGACCAGCTCCAGAGTGTCGCGCAGCTCCTCGGCGTAGTCAGCGCCCACGGCCTCATCCAGCTCGGGATTATTGAGCCCTTTCACCTCGCGCACGTCCTGCACAGTGTGGCCCTGACCGGTCTTGTACAGCACGGTGGTGTCAGTGAGCAGGTTGTAGACCCCCTTGAAGCTCTTGCCCATACCAATGGGCCAGGTGATCGGCGCGCACTCGATATTCAGCACGTCCTCGATTTCGTCGAGCACGTCGATGCCATCGCGCACATCCCGATCCAGCTTGTTGATGAAGGTGAGAATCGGCGTATCACGCAAGCGACACACTTCCATCAGCTTGACGGTCCGTTGCTCCACCCCCTTGGCGGCGTCGATCACCATCAGCGCCGAGTCCACCGCCGTGAGGGTGCGGTAGGTATCTTCGGAGAAGTCCGCGTGGCCGGGGGTATCCAGCAGGTTGACCGT
The DNA here is from genome assembly GCF_001634945.1 of Alcanivorax sp. HI0044. Taxonomy (NCBI): domain Bacteria; kingdom Pseudomonadati; phylum Pseudomonadota; class Gammaproteobacteria; order Oceanospirillales; family Alcanivoracaceae; genus Alcanivorax; species Alcanivorax sp. HI0044. Next base: position 4,271 of record NZ_LWEZ01001159.1, on the reverse strand, counting down.
GGCGTCCTTGTAGGGGAATTGCATCACCGAGGTGGTCACGGAAATGCCCCGCTCCTTCTCCATCTCCATCCAGTCAGAGGTGGCATGCTTACCGGACTTCTTGCCCTTTACGGTACCCGCGCTCTGGATCAGGTTTCCGTATAACAGCAGTTTTTCGGTAATGGTGGTTTTACCGGCGTCCGGGTGACTAATAATCGCGAAGGTGCGGCGCTTGGCCACCTGGTCTTGCAGGCTCATGGGGCTCAATCTCTGACTGGGTATTTCGAGGGCGCGAGTATAACAGCCTTCACCGCCTCATTTCCCACCCCTCAAACCAATCCAGAGCCTTTCAACTGGCGCTGGCGCATCAGCAGGTACAAGGCAAAACCCACCGCCACACCGGGCACCACGCCCAGCAACAGGGCCAGCCAGCCACCACGCACCTGGTAACGCTGGCGCTCGAACAGCACCCAGATCGCCAGAATCACCCAGCACAGAATCACATCCGTAGCGTAGCCAGCCGCATAGGGATTGACGAAACCGCTTGCAGCGGCGCCCAGCACATCCGGGTTAGCCATGAGCGGTGGAACCACCAGCACGGCAAAAGCACCACAGAAAATCAACGCGACCAGGATCAACAGACGACGAAACAGGCTTTCTGACATGAGCAACCACTCCTTGGTAGGTATCCAGTTACGTCTATCCTTGGCATTCGCTGCCCCGGTGTCCAGCTTTTGCCTGGCAAGCCGGTGAAACACTCAGACATTGGGTTGACGAAGGAAGCGATGCTAGAGTGACGATTCCCTTTTCCTGATCAGGACACCGCCATGTCTGCCACCGTTCGTTGCGTCCACATCGTGACCGCCCTTCTCGCCCTGACCCTGTTGAGCGCCTGCAGCCGCAGCCCCGATGCCAGTGATGCCCAGAAGGCCCTGGAAGCCGAGATGCGCAACGCCCACCTGGATGGTCTGCTTGAAATTACCGATGTGGAAAAGCAAAACGGTTACGAAGATGGCGATGGCCGCTACACCGTGGAAGTCAGTTACAACCTGGAGGCCCAGGAAGATCTGAGTACCTATACCAACCAGGTAAAAGGGAACGAGGATCTCTCCGGCCTGGACCGGTTCGCCATGATCATGGCGTTAAGCGCGCTGCGGGTGGAGCATGGTAATTTCAAGAAAGGCGACACCTTCCAGCGTCAGCGGGTGATCCAATTCCGGGATACGGAAAAGGGCTGGATGCCGCTGGAATAAGAAGCCGCTCCAGGCTTCACGTTACAAGCGGCAACGCGGTTGCGGATGGTGCCACCTGGCAACCGCCCTACCCGCGAAATCAAAGATGGGTTTTACTGTAGGAGTTCCCTTCCAGGGGACGAACAGAGCGAAGCGACAGGAGTTCGAGTCTACCCGCAATATCTTTTGCAACCCATCCCTCCTGACCGCCCAGGCCGCTGGCCTCGCTTCGCGAGGTTCGCACCCTAAACGGTGCTCCTACTGCGGCTTCGTAGAAAGACCGATGCTTGGCGAGTTTTCCCCTTCTCTCTATCAGCTTTCCTATCTGCTTTCTCGCAGCTCGTAGCTATTTATGCCCCGAGGCCAGCAGGCACTGCATCAGCACTGCATCTTCGTGGCCGTCACCCCGGCGGTAATAATTCTTGCGTGTCCCCGATACCGTGAAGCCCAGTGACTCATACAACGCCCGGGCACGGTGATTGCTTTCCCGCACTTCCAGGTAGATCACACTCATTGCATCGCGGCGGGCCGCGTCCATGGCCTGTTTCAGCAGTTGACGGGCCACCCCCTGGCGCTGCCGGGCAGGCGCCACGGCGATATTGAGCACATGGGTTTCATCAAGAATGCGTGACAGGATAAGAAAGGCCGCAGGCTGCCCTGCCAGCTCCACCGTCTGGCACAGATAATGGGCATTACCGAGACAATCAAGAAAATGGTTGCGGGTCCAGGGGGTCAGCTGGGCGGCGTTTTCGATCTCCAGCACCGCCTCCAGATCCGATTCCTGCATGGCCCGGATCGGGCCGACGGGATCAAACGCCATCGTAGCCATGGGCCTGCATGGCTTGCCAGCTGGCTGACTTGTGCTGCACCGGATCAGCCAGCATTTCCGCCAGGCTACTGATCACCAGCGCCGGCAGCCGTCCCAGCTCGAAGGGCTGATAACGGGGTTGTTCAAACAGGGCTTCGGCCAGCGCTTCCGGCAAACATAACAACACACGCTCGCCCCCACTTTGCTCACTGAGCCCGGCCACAAAGGCGGACAACGCCTGGGCGGCTTCTTCCGCCGGCATGGGCTGTTCTGTGAGAGGGCAGAAGAAACGGCGCGGCCGTTGCGGGCGCCCCTGGAACAGCGCCAGCAGGTTGGCCATCAACGGGGCTTCGAAACGCCCCAGCCCGGGTGCCTGACTGTCTTCCTGGGCACACAGTAGCCAGGTGGTGCCGCCGAGATGGGCTTCCAGGGTAAAGGTCAGCCCTTTCACCTTCGCCTTGGCGGGCGCAGGGGCCTCCTCCTTCGTCGGCTCTTGAGCAGGTGCCACGGAACGGGCAGACGGCGCTTTCGCCAATGCAGCGGCGGCCGATCCCTCAGGCTCGGGATCGGCCGCTGCTGCCGGGCTGGGTTCAGGGGTGCCCGAGGGAGCACCGACAGGAGCACGGGACGGCACCGCCACATCAACAGCAGGCCCTGGCGATGCAGGAGCATTAGCCTGCTCTTCCTCCGGCCAGTCCAATGCCGGTGAGGGCGCCGCCCCGGGCAAAGCCACACGAGCCACCCAGGGCGTCAGCCCCATGGCTTTCAGGTAACTCTGGCGCTGCGCTTCGTTCATGAAGCACCTCCGGTGCCGCCAGACGCCGGACGCACCAAGCACCACGCAAAAAGAACACCACCGTCAGGCATCCGGCATTCGGCGTCAGGCAAGCACATCATACATCCGCTGCCTGCGGGTGGGCCCGTTCCACGCCAGCTGCGAAGTGATTCAGGGCATTCAGGTAGGCCTTGGCGGAGGCGGTAATGATGTCCACATCCGCACCGTGGCCGTTGACGATACGGCCGCCTTTCTCCAGGCGTACGGTCACTTCCCCCTGGCTGTCGGTGCCCGCAGTAATCGCGTTGACCGAATACAGTTGCAGGGCGGTGTGGCTGTCCGCCAGTTTTTCGATCGCCTTGAAGGCCGCATCCACCGGGCCGGCACCACTGGCCGTGGCGTCCTGCTCCACACCATCAATGGCCATCACAATGCGGGCTTGCGGGGTTTCCCCGGTGCGCGCGGTCGCTTCCAGCAGAACCAGTTTGAAGCGCTCTTCTTCGGCGGCTTTCTTGGTGTCGCTGACCAGGGCCTGCAGGTCCTCGTCGAACACTTCGTGCTTCTTGTCAGCCAGATCCTTGAAGCGCTGAAAGGCCTCGTTCATGGCCGCTTCGGATTCGAAGCTGATACCCAGCTCGTCCAGACGGGCGCGAAAAGCGGCACGGCCGGAGTGCTTGCCCAGCACCATGCGGTTGGTGTGCCAGCCCACATCCTCGGCAGACATGATCTCGTAGGTCTCGCGGTGTTTGAGTACCCCGTCCTGATGAATACCGGACTCATGGGCAAAGGCATTGGCGCCAACAATGGCCTTGTTGGGCTGCACCGGGAAGCCGGTGATCTGTGACACCATTTTCGAGGTAGGCACGATCTCTTTGGCATTGATGCCGGTGTCCACATTGAACAGGTCCTGACGGGTTTTCACCGCCATGACGATTTCTTCCAGGGAAGCGTTGCCGGCCCGTTCGCCCAACCCGTTGATGGTACATTCCACCTGGCGCGCCCCGGCCTGCACCGCCGCCAGGGAATTGGCCACCGCCAGCCCCAGATCGTTATGGCAATGGACGGAAAAGATCGCCTTGTCCGCATTGGGAATGCGCGTGAGCAGCTGGCTGATGGTATCGCCAAACTGCTCGGGAATGGCATAACCCACGGTGTCCGGAATATTGATCGTGCGTGCACCGGCATCAATCACTGCTTCGATAATCCGGCACAGGAAGTCGATCTCGGAGCGGCCCGCATCTTCACAGGAAAACTCCACATCACCCATGTGATTGCGCGCATGCTTGACCGCCGCCACCGCGTGTTCGATGACCTGATCCGGCTCCAGCCGCAGCTTGTGCTGCATGTGGATCGGGCTGGTGGCGATAAAGGTATGGATGCGCCCGGATTCAGCCCCGGCCAGCGCCTCCGCCGCCCGGTCGATATCCGCCGCCTTGGCGCGGGCCAGGGAACAGATAGTGGATTCGCGCACGGTGTC
>NZ_LWEZ01001158.1:0-3632 GCF_001634945.1 Alcanivorax sp. HI0044 | reverse complement strand
TGGGGAGGCGCCGCCGACGAATCGTTGCTTTGGAGGACAATTGGAGCGCCGACTCAACCCATTCAACGGGGATGTTCTGGGTGAAGGTGCTCAGGTCAGAGAAGGACTGAAGGGCATCAATATCGAAAAGAGACTGCTGTAAAGACACAAAAAATCCGGCTTCCCGCGAGTGGAAACCGGATTTTCGGAAAGCCCCGCTCTGCCTGCAATGCTTAAGTGAACGGCATTACGGCAACTGCCGGGCTTTTTTTATGTCTTGTTCTCGCCTGGTCCGGCACTTAACATCATTCGTTCTAATTAAAAATTCTTATAATCTCGGCATGCCATTGCCGACGCGGTAAATATTTTTTGCGCCTGCAAACAAGGAGAGAGCCTGGTGCCGATCCCTGACTTCCAGTCCGTGATGCGCCCCGTGTTGGAATCTATCCAAGATGGGATGCCAAAACAGATGTCAGATGTTCTGGAGGATGTGTGCGAGCACTTTCAGCTGGCTGAAGAAGAAATAGCAAAGCGCCTTCCTTCCGGGAAACAAACGATTATCAAAAATCGTGTCGGTTGGTCTCGGACTTATATGAAAAAAGCGGGACTATTGATCAGCCCCAATAGAGGCGAAGTCCAGATCACCGAGCGGGGCCGGGAAGTACTCGCAGATTGTCCCGGTCGTATCGACGTTAAGTATTTAAAACGCTTTCCGGAATTTGTCGAATTCCACACGCATACCCCCTCCAATGAAGAGCCGTCTTCATCAAATAACACTGAAGACGAGCGAAGTGATACCCCGGATGAGCAGCTCCAGCAGGCTTATACCTCGCTCATGGATTCCCTCGCCGATGAGTTGCTGGATACCATTACAGCGGCGTCGCCATCCTTCTTCGAGAAACTGGTAGTCGATCTGATGCTGGCCATGGGCTATGGAGGCTCCCGCGAGGATGCCGGGCAGGCCACACGTTACACCAGTGATGGCGGCATCGACGGCATCATCAAGGAAGATCCGCTAGGCCTGGATGTGATCTACCTGCAGGCGAAACGCTATACCGAGAAAGGGGTGGGGCGCCCGGAGGTCCAGGGCTTTGCCGGGGCGCTGGACATGCAGCGTGCCCGCAAGGGGGTGTTTATCACCACCTCCAAATTCAGTGCCGACGCCCGTGAATATGTGGGGCTGATCGAGAAAAAGATCGTACTCATCGACGGCCAGGAGCTGGCCAAGCTGATGATTCAGTACAACTTGGGGGTGGGAATCAAGGAAACCTATGCCGTGAAGCAGATCGACAGCGACTACTTCAACGAAGAATAACCGGCCACGGTGCTCGCAAACGGGCGCCGGGCGACAAAGACAACACCGAGACAGACCTAATGACCCCAAAGCTCACCCTGCAACAACTGGAATCCTTCCTCTGGGAAGCCGCCGATATCCTGCGCGGCAATATGGATGCCTCCGAGTACAAGGATTACATTTTCGGCATGCTGTTCCTCAAGCGCCTTTCTGATGCGTTTGAGGAAGCCCAGGAAAAGGTGGTCAAGTATTACCTGGGCAAGGGCAAGTCCCGGCAGCAAGCCGAAGCGCTGGCCGACGACGAGGACGAGTACGACAAGACCTTCTACATCCCGGCCAGTGCCCGCTGGGATGCCTTGAAAAACGAAAAGCACAATATCGGGGAAACCCTGAACGTGGCCATGGAGGCCATCGAAGAAAAAAACCACTCACTGGAAGGCGTGCTGGCGTCCATCGACTTCAACATCAAGAACAAGCTCACCGACAAAAAGCTGCAGGATTTGCTCAGCCACTTCAGTAAACACCGGCTGCGCAACGCCGATTTCGAGCGCTCCGACCTGCTCGGCACCGCCTACGAATACCTGATCAAGATGTTCGCCGACAGCGCCGGCAAGAAGGGTGGTGAGTTCTATACCCCCTCGGAAGTGGTGCAGTTGCTGGTGTCCCTGCTCAAGCCCCACGCCGGCATGCGCATCTACGATCCCACTGCTGGTTCCGGCGGTATGCTGGTGCAAACCCGCAACTACCTGGCCACCCACGGCGAGAACAAGACCAACCTGTCCCTCTACGGGCAGGAGATGAACCTGAACACCTGGGCCATCTGCAAGATGAACATGTTCCTGCATGGGGTCTACAGCGCCGACATCAAGAAGGGCGACACCCTGCGTGAGCCGCAGCACACCGAAGCTGGGGCGCTGATGACCTTCGACCGGGTGATCGCCAATCCCCCCTTCAGCCTGAAGAAGTGGGGCAAGGAAGAAGCCGACAGCGATGCCTATGGCCGCTTCCCCTACGGCACCCCGCCCAAGGACGCCGGCGACCTGGCCTTCGTGCAGCACATGATCGCCAGCCTCAACGCTGAGGGCATGATGGGCGTGGTCATGCCCCACGGCGTGCTGTTCCGGGGCTCCAGCGAAAAGGCCATCCGCCAGGGCATTCTCAATGACGACCTGCTGGAAGCCGTCATCGGCCTGCCCGCCGCCCTGTTCTACGGTACCGGCATTCCCGCCTGCCTGCTGATCGTCAACAAGGCCAAGCCCGCCTCACGCCGTGGCAAGGTTTTGTTTATCAACAGTGAGCTGGAATACGAGGAAGGCAAGAATCAGAACAAGCTGCGCCAGCAGGATATCGCCAAGATCGTCCACACCTTCGAGCACTTCGAAGAGATCAAGCGCTATTCCAAAGTGGTGCCGCTGGCCGAGATTGAGGAAAACGACTTCAACCTCAACATTCGCCGCTACGCCGACACCAGCCCGCCCCCGGAAATCTTCGACGTGCGCGCCATCCTCCACGGCGGCATCCCGGTGCGGGAAGTGGAAAGCGAGTATATCCGCGAAGAAATCCTGGAAGACTTTGATGTGTCTGCGGTGTTTGTGAGGCGGGATGAGGAGCCGTCAGCGGGTGAAGGGTATTACGACTTCAAGCCGGAGATCGACAGCAAGGAAGCCATTCGGGATGCCGCGGGTGAAGTGGATGCCAAAGTCATTGCCCAGTTGGAGCGCTGGTGGGACAAGTATCGTGTCTCACTGAGCGAGCTGGATGCCCAGGTTGCGGATGCTGAGAGCGTGATGAAGGGGTATCTACAGGAGCTGGGGTATGAGTAATGCTGTGCCCCATGGGTGGGAAGAGGCAACAATTTTAGAGCTCGGAAATAACCATAAGGATACGGTTCAGACCGGGCCTTTTGGGGCCCAGTTACATGCGTCCGACTACAAAAGTGATGGGGTTCCTCTAATCCTAATTAGAAATATTAAGGACTACGGATTAGATGAGAGAGACATTCCAAAGATATCGCATGAAGATGCTGAGCGGCTTAATCGATACAGACTCAAGGTGGGCGATATTGTTTTCAGTCGAGTAGGGAGGGTTGGGAGCTGTTTTCTAACCACTAAACGAGAAAGTGGGTGGGTTATATCGGGGCAGACATTGCGAATGAGGGTTGATCTGAAAAAGGTAAACCCAGAGTTCTTGGTGTATGGACTAAGAACCGATGAAATCCAGAAAGAAATTGTAGGCGAATCAGTCGGCTCAACGCGCACCTCAATTAATACAACAATCCTAGAAAATCTTCAGGTGCCAGTCCCCCCTCTCCCCGAACAACAAAAAATAGCAGCCATCCTGTCCTCCGTCGATGACGTGA
>NZ_LWEZ01001157.1:0-7442 GCF_001634945.1 Alcanivorax sp. HI0044 | reverse complement strand
AAGCCATGAAAATGGAACACAGCCTCAAAGCAGACTGCGACGGCACCATTGAAGTACTGGATCTCAGCGTGGGCAGCCAGGTAAAACGCCAGCAATTGCTGGTTACTGTCACCCCGGATGCAGCGGAGTAACCCCCGTCACATTCGGTCAGTGACAATTTTCCCACGGAGAAGGACACTCCGCTGTGATCCAATAATCCGCGCCGGGCAGATCGGGCCAAAACGGCCCCCTCCGATTTCCCCGGGCACTGCCACCGGGCAGGGTGCTTGCCCTGCCCTGGTGCTACGGTTAAGGTAAGCGCCCGCTTGCCAACACTGGGCTACGGGCTTTTCCGGGCCTTCCAAGAACACAGACAATGGAGATCCTATGAGCAACGCCGACATCATCACGTTGCCCAAGCTTCTGTCCAAGGTTCCAGAGGTAATCACCAATCTTCCCGGCCTGATCAAGGGCTCGAAGATGGCGAAAATCACTGACACCAGCAAGCCATTGGGGCTGGGCGTTGCTATCGAGCGCGCCACCAGCATGAACCCGAATGGCGCTGCCGTGATCTACCAGGACACAGAACTTACCTACAAGCAGTTCAACGCCTGGGCCAACCGCCTGGCAGACTACCTGGCCTCCATCGGCCTGAAAAAAGGCGACACCGTTGCCGTCAACGTGGAAAACCGTCCCGAGCTGCTGGCTGCGGTCCTCGCCTGCGCAAAACTCGGTGTGTGTGCGGCCCTGATCAACACATCCCAGCGCGGCAAGGTACTGATCCATAGTTTCAATCTGGTGAAACCCAAAGCTGCCATCGTTGGCGAAGAGCTGATCGATGCCGTGGAAGACATCCGCGGTGATCTGGATCTGAAAGACAACTTTTTCTTCTTTGCCGACCAGAACACCCTGGACGACCCCGGTGAAGCGCCGGCCGGCTACAAGAACCTGGCCAGCGAAAGCCGCGATTGCTCCAGCGAGAACCCGGCGTCCAGCAAGCAGACCTTCCTGCGCGACCCGCTGTTCTACATTTATACCTCCGGTACCACTGGCCTGCCCAAAGCCGTGGTCTTCAACCACGGCCGCTGGGAAAAAGCCTATGGCGGCTTCGGCTTCTCCGCCGTACGCCTGACCAAGGACGACCGCATTTACACCACCCTGCCGTTCTACCACGCCACCGGCATGGTGATCTGCTGGGCATCGGTCATCGCCAGTGCCGGCTCCATTGTCATTGCGCGCAAATTCTCCGCCAGTGGCTTCTGGGAAGACATCCGCCGCCATAACTGCACCGCCTTCGGCTATGTGGGCGAGCTGTGCCGTTATCTGCACGAGCAGCCGGAAAAGCCCAACGATCAGGACAACAAGGTCCATACCATTGTCGGTAACGGCCTGCGCCCGAGCATCTGGAAAGACTTCAAGAACCGCTTCGGCATTGATCGTGTGGTCGAGCTGTATGCCTCCTCGGAAGGCAACGTGGCTTTCACCAACGTATTCAACTTCGACAACACCGTAGGGTTCTCCCCGGTCAGCTACGCCATCGTCAAATACGACAAAGAGCGTGACGAGCCGGTGCGTGACAGCAAAGGTCACATGATCAAGGTCGGCAAAGGCGAATCCGGGCTGATGCTGGGCGAAATCACCGAAAAGACGCCTTTCGACGGCTACACCGACCCGGAAAAGACCGAGAAGTCCATCTACCGTGATGTCTTCACCAAGGGTGATGCCTGGTTCAACACCGGCGACATGATGCGCGACATCGGTTTCCGCCACGCCCAGTTCGTGGACCGCCTGGGGGATACCTTCCGCTGGAAAGGCGAAAACGTATCCACCACCGAAGTGGAACAGATTCTCGATGGCTACGACGGCATTCAGGAATCCGTGGTCTATGGTGTGGAAATCCCCAACACCAACGGCCGTGCCGGCATGGGCCAGATCCGCCTGACCGGCAACCACAGCGACTTTGATTTCCAGGGCCTGTGTGACTACCTGAAGCGAGAGCTGCCGCCTTACGCCATTCCTGTTTTCCTGCGTATCAACGAAGAAGCCATGGAAACCACTGGCACCTTCAAGCACCAGAAAAACAAGCTCAAGGAACAGAAGTACGACCTGAGCCAGCAGAGCAACGCCGTCTACGCGCTGCTACCTGGCGAGAGTTGCTACCAGCAACTGGATGAAGCCACGCAAAACGGCATCGACGGTGGTGAGTATCGCTTCTAGGTAATACCGACACCGAAGCACAAGAAAGGCGCCTTAACGGCGCCTTTTTTGGTTCTGGAGTTGCCTGAACGTGCCACGCAGAATGACACGACCAAAACCACCGGGCCCGAGAGGCCGTCGCTATTGCGGTATGCCTGCCGGGAATATCCAGGCCATACACGAAGCAAAATATAGCAGCGAGCTGGTCAAGTCAGGGCCTGAATAAAACGTCAGCTATCTGCATTCGGCTCATCACTGAATGCCACCATAAGGCCCTTGTTTCGCCCCACCCTCCTTAACCCAAGGTTACCCACACCCCGTTTTATATCCACGGCATCTGTGGATAAAACTGTTAACGAACGCCGGATAACCCCCTGAAAGCCAGTGGTGGCAAAGGTTACAGCGACTTGCATGGTTTTTCACCAGGGCCGGCCACGTCCTGATCCATTGCCAAACGTCAAGACTGTTGCGATTTTTTTCTCTGCTGGGGATTACTCCACAAAAGCTGTGGACAACTTTGTGAACAACCTGACGAAAAGTCGCTGTAGGGCCCGCCATTCCGTCCTTTACGCAAACTGCTTCATTTTTACACGAATCGTAAAGTATTGATTATTCAGTGACTTATTGGTGTTTTTTTACACTGATCACAGAAAAGGCTTGACCCGGTCAGCAAAACGGCGGGAACGATCAACTTGTGCAAAAGCGCCAGATAAATCATATATCTGACATAACGAACCTGTGTTTTCGGTCTATGACGCATCCACGCCCTTGGGACTGGCAGACTTTTTCCACAGATCCTGTGGATAACCCTGTGCATAGCCGGTAGAAAACATGGCAACATCACCCAAAAATCACGTCTCTGGACGACATGATTAAATTTTGATCAATGATTTTTTTAATTTAAAATCAGCGTGTTACGCTATTTTTTATGGCTATTTAACGTAGCTGTCATTTTTTTCTGCAGAAAAAGAGCATTGACAAAAAACTGTGTACAAAATTGGGGCACCCACACGTTACCAAGGGTGACACCCTGGTACAGCCGTGCATATAACAGGCCACTTTCCTTTCCCTCTATCCGGTTCGCCACTGCCACCCTGCCCCTCAAGCAGACCTTCAGGGCAAGAGTGGCAGAGTTCACTTAGCCGAAGGCCTGCAAGCCGGTCTGCGCCCGTCCCAGGATCAGCGCATGGACATCGTGCGTACCTTCGTAGGTGTTCACCGCTTCCAGGTTCATCACATGGCGAATCACATGGTATTCATCACTGATGCCATTACCGCCGTGCATATCACGGGCCTGGCGGGCGATATCTATAGCCTTGCCGCAATTGTTGCGCTTCATCAGCGAGACCATTTCCGGTGACCAGTTTCCCGCATCCATCAACCGGCCCAACTGCAACGCCCCCTGCAGGCCCAGGGTAATTTCGGTCTGCATGTCAGCCAGCTTTTTCTGAATCAGCTGGGTGGCCGCCAGCGGGCGGCCAAACTGCTTGCGATCCAGGGTGTACTGGCGAGCTGCCTGCCAACAGAATTCCGCCGCCCCCATGGCGCCCCAGCTAATCCCGTAGCGCGCCTTGTTCAGGCAACTGAACGGCCCTTTCAGGCCTTCCACGTCCAACCGGTTTTCTTCCGGCACAAAGCAGTCATCGAGCATGATCTGCCCGGTGATCGACGCCCGCAAAGAAAACTTGCCTTCAATCTTCGGGGTACTGAAGCCGTCAAAGCCCCGCTCCACCACAAAGCCGTTAATTTTGCCATCCAGATTGGCCCATACCACCGCCACATCTGCGATCGGCGAATTGGTAATCCAGGTCTTGGCGCCATTTAGCACATAGCCGCCATCCACTTTCTTCGCGTGGGTACTCATGGAGCCCGGGTCAGAACCGTGGTCCGGCTCGGTCAGGCCAAAACAGCCCACCCATTCACCGGTGGCAAGCTTCGGCAGGTATTTCTCCCGCACCGCTTCGCTACCGAAGGTGTAGATAGGGAACATCACCAGGGACGACTGCACACTCATGGCTGAACGGTAACCGGAGTCCACCCGCTCCACTTCCCGGGCCACCAGGCCGTAGCTCACATGGTTCACCCCGGCGCCACCATACTGCTCAGGAATGGTGGGACCGAGAAAGCCGAGTTCCCCCATTTCCGTCATGATGTCCCGGTGGAAAATCTCGTGCCGGTTGGCTTCCAGCACCCGGGTCATCAGTTTGCTCTGACAGTAATCATGGGCCGCATCACGGATCATGCGCTCGTCTTCGGTGAGCTGGGTTTCCAGCAGTAATGGATCGCTCCAGATAAAGTTTTGCATCGTCAATGTCTCAGCCAAATCATGTTCAGTAAGTTGAGCGTTGATAGTGGAAAGTTGACAGCGAAACACCAAGAAATTGGGCTGGTTTTAGCTGTCAACTTTCAACTGTCCACTGTCAACTATGTTGGTCACTGCCTTTCAATCACCATAGCCACGCCCTGACCCACGCCAATGCACAGGCTGACCAGCGCATAGCGACCGCCAGTGGCCTCCAGTTGCCGCGTGGCGGTGAGGGCCAGACGGGCGCCGGAGGCACCCAGTGGATGACCCACGGCAATAGCGCCGCCATTCGGGTTCAGGCGTTCATCATCCCCGGCCAGGCCCAGCTGCTTGCAACAGCCTAATACTTGGGCGGCGAATGCCTCGTTAATCTCGATTACATCCATCTGGTCCAGCGTCAGTCCGGCCCGGCCCAGTGCCTTGCGGCAGGCTTCCACCGGCCCCAGCCCCATGACCCGGGGCGCCACACCGGCCACGGCGCCGGCTAGAATCCGTGCGCGGGGGGCAATGCCCGCCGCGTCACCGGCAACACGGGAACCGATGATCAGCGCCGTCGCGCCGTCATTTATGCCTGATGCATTCCCTGCGGTAATGATGCCACCCTCAACGATAGCAGGCAGTTTTGCCAATTTTTCAGCAGTGGTGCCAGCACGGGGATGCTCATCGTCTGCCACCGTCAGCGGCTCTTTCTTGCGGCCTTGGGGAACAATGACCGGCAGGATCTCCTTCTGATAGAAACCGCGCTCTCTGGCTGCCTCATAACGCTGCTGGGAGCGTGCCGCAAAGGCATCCGCTTCCTCGCGGCTAATGCCCAGATCGTCCGCCACGTTCTGGGCGGTTTCCGGCATGGTATCGGCACCGAACTGGTTGAGGATTTTCGGGTTGGGGAAACGGGCACCAATAGTACTGTCGAAAATCGTCATGTCGCGGCTGAACGCTTTTTCCGCCTTGGCCATGACGAAGGGCGCGCGGCTCATGGATTCCGTGCCACCGGCAACGATCAAATCACCTTCACCCACGGAAACCATGCGCGCGGCATCCAGCGTTGCCGCCAGGCCACTGCCGCACAAGCGGTTAACGGTGATTCCGGCCACGGATTCCGGCAGCCCTGCCAGCAACCCGGCATGGCGGGCCACGTTACGGGCATCTTCACCGGCCTGGTTGGTATTGCCGATCACCACGTCTTCGTAGCGAGACAGCTCGAACCCGTTGCGCTGCACTAGCTCACGGATCACCCCGGCCAGCAAATCATCCGGCCGCACCGGCGCCAACGCGCCACCATGGCGGCCAAAGGGAGTGCGCAGACCATCGTAAATATAGGCATCAAGCATAAGCATTCTCCGAATGTGCAGCATGCTCCATGCAACACGCAGCAACGCGTAAACGGCCTCGACCAGGCGTCACGGCCGCGCTCACGAGTCATTGTTGGTCGCGAGCAAAAAGGTCGCCAAACCCTGTGGCTTCCACCGCGTTGTTGCGTGCAGCTTGAAGCGTGCCGCAGCAAGTTCGTCCGCTGTGCGGAATGTTATTTTGAAAACTTGACGAGCAGAATAGGCCGTGACAGAGTGCGATGCAAGTGATTCGCCTCGCGGTCACGTCCCCAAAAGACCCAATGCTACCGCCGGACCCAGCCATGATTCGTGATGCCGAAATTCTCTCTCAATTGACCGACACCATTGCCCGTTTTGTGCGCGAACGCCTCGTTCCCGCCGAACAGCAAGTGGCCGAAAGTGACGCCATCCCCGATGACATTGTCGCCGATATGAAGGCCATGGGGCTATTCGGGCTGTCGATTCCGGAAGAGCTTGGCGGACTCGGGCTGACCATGGAAGAGGAAGTAATGGTGGCCTTTGAACTGGGTCGCACCTCCCCCGCGTTTCGCTCCCTCATGGGCACCAACAATGGCATTGGCGCCCAAGGCATCCTGATTGATGGCACCGACGAACAGAAACAAAAATACGTTCCCCAGCTCGCTACCGGGGACGTGATCGGCGCCTTCTGCCTGACCGAACCGGACGTGGGCTCCGACTCCGGCGCAGTGAAAACCCGTGCCGAAAAAGACGGCGACCACTATATTCTCAACGGTACCAAGCGTTTCATCACCAACGGCCCCCACGCCGGCCTTTTCACCGTGATGGCGCGCACCAACCCGAATATCCCTGGCGGTGGCGGCGTTACCGCCTTTATCGTCGATGGCGACACCCCCGGCATCCACCGCGGCAAGGCGGACGTGAAAATGGGCCAGAAAGGCGCCCACACCTGCGACATCATTTTTGAAAACTGTCGTGTGCCCGCAGAGAACATCATCGGTGGGCAGGAAGGCAAGGGCTTCAAAACCGCCATGAAAGTGCTGGACCGGGGCCGGCTGCATATTTCAGCCATCTGCGTGGGCGTTGCCTACCGGCTCATCGAGGACGCGGTGAATTTTTCTGCCGAACGCCAACAGTTCGGCAAACCCATTATCGAGCACCAGCTGATTCAGGCCATGTTGGCTGACTCCCGGGCAGAAGCCTTCGCCGGCCGCTCCATGGTACTGGAAGCCGCCCGCAGCAAGGACCGGGGAGAACGGGTCAGCCTGGACGCCTCCTGCTGCAAGCTGTTCTGCTCTGAAATGGTAGGCCGGGTGGCCGATCGCGCCGTACAGATTCACGGCGGCGCAGGCTACATGGCGGACTATCCGGTGGAACGCTTCTACCGCGATGTGCGCCTGTTCCGCATTTACGAAGGCACTACCCAGATCCAACAGATAGTTATTGCCCGGGAACTGGCACGTCAGGCGGGGAATAGTTGAACGTTGAAACGTGGAAAGTTCAACAACGCGTTCCATGCCAAAGCTAA
Source organism: Alcanivorax sp. HI0044 (assembly GCF_001634945.1). Lineage (NCBI taxonomy): Bacteria > Pseudomonadati > Pseudomonadota > Gammaproteobacteria > Oceanospirillales > Alcanivoracaceae > Alcanivorax > Alcanivorax sp. HI0044. The sequence continues at coordinate 124 of NZ_LWEZ01001157.1, read as the reverse complement.
TTGATGGAATCAGTGCCCGCAGTCCAATACTCTATTCGCGATGCAAGCATAGCTTCCCACAAAAAACCTATCGTTCTTTGGGCCCTGTGGGAAGCGATGCTCGCATCGCGAATAAGACCGACCG
>NZ_LWEZ01001156.1:0-15812 GCF_001634945.1 Alcanivorax sp. HI0044 | reverse complement strand
TGGCCGCCAGCACCGGCATTGTGGGCGCCACCGTAGTCACCATGGGCCTGCTGTCGTTACCCACCATGCTCCGTCAGGGCTACCAGCCGCAGCTGTCCACCGGGCTGATCTGCGCCACCGGCACGCTTGGGCAGATTATTCCGCCGTCGATTGCGCTGGTGTTGCTGGGCGATGTGCTGGCCAACGCCTACCAGGACGCCCAGCTCAAGCAGGGCCTGTGGTCGCTGGACACCGTATCGGTGGGCGATCTGTTTGTCGGGGCGCTGATTCCCGGGCTGATTCTGGTGGGGCTGTACCTGCTTTATGTGGTGGTGATCAGCCTGTGGAAACCGCAATGGGCGCCCGCCTTCGCCGCCACTGACGGCGAACCCCGAGGCTGGCGCGCCCTGCTGGGCGGCCTGGTTCCGCCGCTGCTGCTGATCGCCGCAGTGCTCGGCTCTATTCTCACCGGCAAGGCCACCCCCACGGAGGCCGCCGGGGTCGGCGCCTTTGGCGCCCTGCTGCTGGCGGCCGCCAATCGGCACCTGGACCGGGCCATTGTTGGCGAGGTGGTCCGCGCCACCAGCCGGGTCACCGCCATGGTGTTCATGATCCTGATCGGCGCCAGCCTGTTTTCGCTGGTATTCCGTGGCTTTGGTGGCGAAGAGGCGGTGCATAACCTGTTCGCTGCCATGCCCGGCGGCGTGATCGGCGCCACCGTCATGGTGATGCTGCTGATTTTCCTGCTCGGCTTTATTCTCGACTTTATCGAGATCACCTTTGTGGTGGTGCCCATTGTAGCCCCGGTATTGCTGGGCATGGGGCTGGACCCGATCTGGCTGGGCGTGATGATTGCATTGAACTTGCAAACCTCGTTTCTGACCCCACCCTTCGGGTTCGCGCTGTTTTATCTGCGCGGGGTGGCGCCGCCGGAGGTAAAAACCACGCACATTTATCAGGGCGTGATACCCTTTATCGCCATACAATTAATCATGCTGGGCATTCTGGCGTTGTTCCCGGAACTCGCCACCTGGCTGCCGCATACGCTCTACGGATAACAACATGACAGACCATACTGACGACGCACCCCAGCCGATTGGGACCCTTGCCATCCAAACCATCGCCATGCCGCAGAGCGCCAACTGGAATGGCGATATTTTCGGCGGCTGGCTGGTCTCACAGATGGATCTGGCCGGTGCCGTCACCGCCCGCAAAAAAGCCCGGGGCCGCGTGGCCACCGTGGCCATCGACTCCATGGCCTTCCTGCGCCCGGTGCCCGTGGGCGCCGTGGTGAGCTGCTACACCCGGCTGCAGGACATCGGCCGCAGCTCCATGCAGATTCTGGTGGAAGTGTGGGTACGCGAAGACACCGGCACCCTGTCGAAAGTGACCGAAGGGCATTTCACCTTCGTGGCCATCGATGACACCGGGCGGACCCGGGCGGTGCCCAGGGACTGACTGCACACCTCAAACTGCAAGGCGCAGGCTACGAAGCTACTGTAGGAGCACCACTCGAGGTGCGAACCGCGTGCAAACGCGGAAATCGCCCACAGGGCGATCAGGGATTGCAGCGCTCGACAGATCGATCCAGGAACGGCGACAGAAACATGAGCCTCGTCGCGTTCGCACCTCGAGTGGTGCTCCTACAGCGGCTCTGATCAAGCTTTCTTGGCAAGCTCACTACGCACATTCATATACGACTGCTCTGCCACGGCCATGGTCTGCATGGACTCGTCGCGGAAACGGCGGTAGGAGTTGTACACCTTGCGGGCATCCTTGTTGCCCGCCACCAGCGCTTCGATGACCTCATCGCTGGCGTCTTTCAGGGCCTTGAGCACATCGTCAGGCAGGCGACGCAGTTTTACCCCGTGCTTGTTCACCAGCTCATCGAGCGCCGCATTGTTGCGGGCGGTGTACTCGTCAAGCATGTCCTGGTTTTCGGACTGGGCGGCGTAACGGATGATCGCCTGCAGGTCCGCAGGCAGCCCTTCCCACACCTTCTTGTTGATGGTCAGTTCCAGGGTCGGGCCGGGCTCCTGCCAGCCCGGGTAGTAGTAATACTCCGCTACCCGCTGCAGGCCGAAGGTCAGGTCGTTATAGGGGCCAACCCAATCCGCCGCATCAATGGCACCGGTTTGCAGCGAGGTAAAAACCTCGGCACCGGGCAGCTGTACCGGCGTGGCGCCGACCTTGCCCAGCACCTCTCCGGCCAGCCCGGGCATGCGCATTTTCAACCCTTTCAGGTCCTCAATGCTGTTGATTTCCTTGTTGAACCAGCCCGCCATCTGCGTACCGGTGTTGCCACAGGCGAACGGTTTCAGGTTGAACTGGGCATACAGGTCATCCCACAGTTCCTGGCCGCCACCATGGTGCAGCCAGCCATTCATTTCCTGGGCGGTTAGGCCGAAGGGCACCGCGGTAAAAAACGGCGTGGCCGGATGTTTGCCTTTCCAGTAATAGGCGGCGCCATGGCCCATTTCCGCACTGCCCTGGCGCACCGCATCGAATACCTCAAAGGCCGGCACCAATTCTTTCGCGCCATAGACCTTGATCTTGATCCGCCCGGCGGACATTTCTTCCACACGCTTGGCAAAACGGTTCGCCCCTGCGCCCAGGCCCGGATAGTTCTTGGGCCAGGTAGTGACCATTTTCCATTCGTAGGTCTGCTGGCTCGGCGCTTTCTTCTCGGGCTCCGGCGGTGCCGCCACCGTCTTGTCAGCCGGCGGGCAATCTTTCTGTTCACAGCCGGCCAGTGCCAGGCCACCCAGCCCCAAACCCAGGGCAGAAACAAATTTACGGCGGTCCAAGAGTCATCCTCCATCATTGGGCAGCAATGAACAGCCACCCCATTGTTCTTGTCGACGGGTCTTACGTCTGACGACGGAAGTCAGACGCAACAACACATCCCGTACCCAATTGTTTTCTCCGCGTCCGACGTCAGACCTGCGTCAAATCACTTCCAGCCGGGCGTACTGGCTGACCAGCCACTTGGTGCCGGCACCGTCGAAATTGATTTGCAGGCGCGCGTTCGGGCCCTGCCCTTCAAAGTGCAAGATAGTGCCTTCCCCGAATTTCGGGTGCAGCACCCGCGCCCCCAGGCTGATGCCGTTGGATTCGGTTTCCCGAATCGGCTTGGCCGCCCCGCCCATGGGCCGGCTGAAGCCTGCGCGGGCGCGGATTTCTTCCAGCGTTTCGGCAGGGATTTCGCGCAGGAAACGGCTGGCCGGATTGTAGTTTTCGTTGCCGTACAGACGGCGGCTTTCCGCGTGGGTCAGGTACAGCTCGCGCATGGCCCGGGTCAAACCCACATAACAAAGGCGGCGCTCTTCGGCCAGCCGGCCCGGTTCCTCGCTGGACATCTTGTGCGGGAACAAACCCTCTTCCATACCGGTGATAAACACCACCGGAAATTCCAGCCCCTTGGCCGAATGCAACGTCATCATCTGCACTGCATCCTCGTGGGCGTCGGCCTGCCCCTCGCCGGACTCCAGTGCCGCGTGATCCAGAAACGCAGTCAGGCTGTCCAGTTCCGACTCTTCGTCTTCGTCACCGAATTCACGGGTGGCAGAAAGCAGTTCGCGCAGGTTTTCCAGCCGCTGCTGGCCCTTTTCGCCTTTTTCCTTGCCGTGGAATTCCAGCAGGCCACTGGCCTCGATCACATGTTCGGTGGTTTGCGCCAGGTTCAAACCCTCGCACTGCTGCTCCAGCTGCGCGATCAAGTTCAGGAACACAGCAAGGGCATTAGTGGCACGGGCAGTAAGCAATTGCTCACCCACTACCGCCTGAGCCGCTTCCCACAGGGATACGCTTCGCTGGCGGGCCACCTCCCGCAGGGTTTCCAGGGTCTTGTTGCCGATGCCACGGGTAGGCGTATTCACCACCCGTTCGAAGGCCGCATCCGCATGACGATGGCTGAGCAGGCGCAGGTAGGCCAGCGCGTTCTTGATTTCCACCCGCTCGAAGAAGCGTTGCCCACCATAGATACGGTAGGGAATCCCCGCCTGCAGAAATGCCTCTTCCAGCACCCGTGACTGGGCGTTGGAGCGATACAGCACCGCCATTTCCCGCCGCGCGGTGCCTTCCTGAAACAGCTTGTCCATGCGCCCGGCAATAAAGCGCGCCTCGTCCACTTCATTGAAACCGGAATAGAGCCGAATCGGATCGCCATCGCCACCCTCGGTCCACAGCTCCTTGCCCAGGCGGTCGCTGTTATTGCCGATCACCGCATTGGCGGCTTTCAGGATGGTACCGGTGGAGCGATAGTTCTGCTCCAGGCGAATGGTGCGGGTGTCCGGGAAGTCGCGGCTGAATTTGTGGATATTCTCGATCTTGGCGCCGCGCCAGCCATAGATGGACTGGTCATCGTCACCGACAATGGTGACCGCGTTATTTTCGTCCGCCAGCAACCGCAGCCAGGCGTACTGAATACTGTTGGTATCCTGGAATTCGTCCACCAGAATGTGCCGGAAGCGGCGCTGATAGTGGCCGCGCAGGTTCTCGTTGTCGCGGAACAGCTCCAGCACCCGCAGCAGCATTTCATTGAAGTCCACCAGCCCGCCACGCTCACAGGCCTCTTCGTAGGCGAAGTAGATCTTCTGCATGGTCAACGCGAACAGATCGCCGCCCACATCCATATGCCGGGCACGCAGGCCCTCATCTTTCTGGCCGTTAATGAACCAGGTGGCCTGACGGGCCGGCCAGCGCTGCTCGTCCAGCCCCAGCTCCTTGCTCACCCGCTTGATCAGGCGAATCTGGTCGTCCGCATCGATGATCTGGAAGCCCTGGGGGAGCCCGGCCTCCTGCCAGTGGGCCCGCAGCAACCGGTGGGCAATGCCGTGGAAGGTGCCCACCCACATGCCGTCGGCGGACATATCCAGCAGCTGCTCAATACGTCCGCGCATTTCCGCGGCGGCCTTGTTGGTAAAGGTCACCGCCAGAATGCCAAACGGCGAGGCCTGCTCAGTGGCAATCTGCCAGGCGATCCGGTGCACCAGCACCCGGGTTTTTCCCGAGCCGGCCCCGGCCAGCACCAGCAAATGTCGGTCATCGGCAGCCACCGCATCGCGCTGGGCCGGGTTCAAGCCATCAATAAGGGAAGTCACATCATCCATGGCGCGGAAGTTTAGCAGAATGTCCCTGCCGGTGATGCCCGCCAGGGCGGGCAATTTTGCCTGACGGCCCCCTTCTCTATTATTCATCCACGAAAGTCGGTTTCCCTCCCCCCCTACCTGTGGGTAAACTGGAACACAAAAACACTCGGCCCCGAGCCAGAGGAAGAAAACACGGTGTCTTCGCAGTCTCCATCATCCCAGCCGGTACCACCGTTCAACGGTGTACTTAATGAACAGTGTCAATTGCTGCTAAGCGGCATCGCCGCCCTGTTGCTGCTGGAAAGTGCCGCCGCCATTACCCTGGTGTGGACTTACTGGTTTACCCCGATGGCCCACTCGTCCCTGCTGATCTGGCTGGGTGTCATTGCGGCGGTACAGATTGTCCGCCTGCTGGTCCTGCCCTATTGTCGCCGCCGTCTTGATGCCCAGGAAACCATGCCGTTCTGCCGCCGCATGCTCTCCGGGCTGGCCCTGTCCACGCCGTTGCTGATCGGCCTGGCCGGCTACCTGTTCAACCCGCTGGAAAGCCTGTTTACCCCACAGATGCTGGGCGCCCAGCTGGTTTGTGCCTGCCTGGGCCTGGGCCTCAGCGTGATGGCGCTGGCCGCCTACAGCAGCCATTTCCCCACCGTGTTCCTGTATCTGTTGATGCTGCTGGGCCCGACCGTGGCCCGCCTGGCGGAAACCCAGGAGAATCACCCGCTCTCACTGTTTGCTCTGATATCCCTGCTGGGACTGTTCTTTCTGGTCGCCGCCCGCCGCATCAACCGCACCGGCCACCAGGCGATGATGCTGCAGGCCAGCAACCGCTCCCTGATTGATTACCTGAACCGGGCCCGCGGCGACGCCGAAGCCCTGAACGAAAAGTTGGCGCAGGAAATCTATGAGCGCAAGGAGGCCCGCCAGCGGCTGCAGGAAACCAACGATCGGCTGGAAAGCATGGTGCAGGAACGCACCCAGGCCCTGGGCGAGACCAACACCGCCCTGGCCGCCACCAGTGAACGGCTGGAACTGGCGCTGGAAGCCAGCAACATCGGCCTGTGGGACTGGATGCTGGATACCGGGCGCAACTACCACACCAACTTCGACCGGCTGCTGGGTTACGACAGCGCCTACTTCAAGAATTTCTTCGGCGACCTGGAAACCCTGGTCCACCCGGACGACCTGACCCGCATCCGCCGTGCCATGGTGTCTCACTTCAAGGGCGAGGACAGCCGCTACCACGCGGTGTACCGGCTGCGCCACGCCGACGGCAGCTGGCGCTGGATTGAGGATGAAGGCCGGGTGGTCTCCCGCAGCCGCGACGGCCGCGCCACCCGCATGATCGGCACCCGCCGGGACATCACCGATGACCGCCAGAGCCAGGAACAGCAACGCCTGGCCGCCACCGTGTTCGAAAATGCCCCGGAAGGCATCTTCATCCTCGATCAGGCGTTCCGCTTCCTCGCCGTGAATGCTCGCTTCGAGCAGATCACCGGCTATTCCGAATCCCTGGTCATCGGCCGCCGCATTCTCGAGGATGAACAGACTCACCCCAACCGGGACGTCTACCTGGGTATTACCGCTGCCCTGCAGGAAAACGGCTTCTGGGAAGGGGAAATCAGCGAACGCCGCCGCAATGGTGAAATGTTCCCGGAATGGCTACAGATGAGCGCCGTGCGCGACGAACAGAAACGGGTGATTCGTTATGTGGGCATGATGTCCGACCTGACCTCCCGCAAGGAAACCGAGCAACAGCTGCAATTCCTGTCCAACTACGACCGCCTCACCGGCCTGGCCAACCGTACCCAGTTCCGCGAGCATCTGCACAAATCGCTGACCCTGGCCCGCCTGAACCGGGAAAAAGTGGCCCTGCTGATGATCGACCTGGACCGCTTCAAACCCATCAATGAATCCCTGGGCCATGAAATCGGTGACCGCCTGCTCAAGGCTGCCGCCGAGCGCATTGCCCAACATGCCGGCGGCGAAGAATCCCTGGCCCGGGTGGGCGGCGATGAATTTACCCTGCTGCTGGAAAATCACGGCGGCGAAGGCAGCATCAGCCAGCAGTGCCAGAAACTGATCAACGCCATGAAAAAGCCGTTCCTGATTGACGGCCACGAACTGCTGCTGGGCGCCAGCATCGGCATCAGCCTGTTCCCGGATACCGCCAAAGAAGCCCAGAGCATGATCAACCAGTCCGACATGGCGGTGTACCAGGCCAAGCGCAGCGGCGGCAATAACTTCCAGTTCTATCGCAGCAACATGCGGGTAGCGTCGGTGGAACAGCTGGCCCTGGAAACCAGCCTGCGCAAGGCCATCTTCAAGAACGAATTCGTGGTGCACTACCAGCCGAAAATGGAGCTGGCCAGCAACCGCATCACCTCGGTGGAAGCCCTGGTGCGCTGGCAGCACCCCACCATGGGCCTGCTGCCGCCGGCGGACTTCATTCCCCTGGCCGAAGAAACCGGGCTGATTTCCGCCATCGGTGAACTGGTACTGGAGCGCTCCTGCCGCCAGGCCCACAAGTGGTACAAACAGGGGCTGGGCAACATCTGTGTATCGGTAAACCTGTCAGCCCACCAGTTCCGCAAAGGCAACGTGGCAGAAATCGTGGACCGGGTACTGTCCACCACCGAACTGCCCCCGCACCTGCTGGAACTGGAACTCACCGAAAGCCTGATCATGGAAGACATGGAGCAGAACATCGAGCTGCTTCAGCAACTGCGCACCCGGGGCATTGAGCTGGCGCTGGACGATTTCGGCACCGGCTATTCGTCGCTGAGCTACCTGAAGCGTTTCCCGGTGGACACCCTGAAGATCGATCGCTCCTTCATCATGGATCTGGACAAGAGCCCGGACGATGCCGCCATTACCCGCGCCATCATCGACATGGCCCACAGCCTGAAGATGAACGTAATCGCCGAAGGGGTAGAAACCGAAGACCACCTGAGCATTCTGCGCGACATGCATTGCGACAGCATCCAGGGCTACCTGATCAGCCGCCCGGTGCCGGAAAACGAGTTACTGGAATTGCTACACACCCAGGCCTATAGACAGCAGTTGAAAGTTGACAATTGATAGTTGACAGCTGCGCGGAACAGGGCTGTTTTGTCTGAAATAAAAGAGGCCGCGCTCAAACTTTGGGCGCGGCCTCTACGGTTTCAAAACATGACGTGCTGCGGCGTGTCGCTGTCAACTGTCCACTATCAACTGTCAACTGATCCCAGCAGCTCCAGCGTCTCCTCCGCCCGAAAATACCCTTCCAGGTGCCGACGCAGCCACGCCTCCAGCAGCCCTTCGCTCTGCAGCTTGGCCATCACTGGCGGCAGGAAGCGGCGGGCATCATCAAGCATCAGCTCGCGGGTGACGCCCAGCTCATCCAGCAGGCCAGTGAGGCTGGTATCACCATATTTATCGAAAAACGCCTGCACGCCCGCTTCCAGCATGGCATTGAAGTAATCCGTGTGGCGCAGATCCCGCCAGTACTCGAACACGATCACGAACAGCTCCTGAATATCCTCGCTGCTCACCAGTTCCTTCAGGTCCGCCACCGGGCGCTGGGAAAAGTCCTGCCAGCCCACCTTCACCAACTCGCGCAACTCATCCAGGTTCTCGTCGCGATACAGGTACGGATCACTCAACAATTGCTCCGTGCGACGCAGTAACCATTCCTGCAGTCGTGCCTCCAGGCTGGCCAGCCAGCGTTCCGGCAAGCGCTTGCTCAGCTGGCTGCGCAGGGGGCCGGGCAGCCCCTGATGCAGCAACGTCTTGAGCCCCAGTTGCGCACCGCCTGCCAGCAAGGCCAGCAACACCGGGTTACGCCCCAGCCAGGCCATGCCTTGCCGCGACAGGGGAATTTCCAGCCCCTTGTCCAGCAGCGCCATCACTACGGCTTCGTCGACCACATCCTCCACGGTGCGCTCACTCTGGATGGCGTGGTCATAAAACCGTTCCACCATATCGCCCACCAGCTCGGGAATCGCGCCGCTGATATCCATCTCCACCGCGTATTTCTGCGCCGTGGCAAATACTTGACCGGCTTGCACCCACTGGTTGAGGGAATAACCCGCCGCCCGCTCAAGCACGTAGTCCAGCTCCTCAACCACCAGTGAATCCAGCTGTTCCGGCGAGAGACGCGCCAGCAGATAATCGACCAGCCCATCCAGTAAACGATTTGCCACTTCCTGTTTATTGCCCGCCATTTTTTGCATTTCCCGATGAAAAGTTCTTGATGCTGCGCACAGCAATTGTATCATTGAATGATGTAACAGTTACGGAGGGACGCACAATGGCGATCTCGATTCTGCCCATACGCCGCAACCTGAAATTCAACCTGAACCCGGCCAAGGCCCTCACCTGGCACCGGGACGGCCTGAATGTCAGCCAGTTCCTCAATACCATGAGTCTGTTCTTCCCGGTGGGTGAGCGCTTCTTTATCGATAGCGTCCGCCACTATCGCGACCAGATTACCGATTCGGAACTGAAAAAGGCAGTCACTGCCTTTATCGGTCAGGAAGCCATGCACGGCCGTGAGCACGAAGAATACAACGACTTCGTGGCCCAGGCAGGGATTCCGCTGCATGCCCAGGAAGCCTTCGTTGCCAAGCTGCTTGGGGCCGCCCAGCAATATAGCCCCAAAGCCTTTCAGCTGGCTGCCACCGTAGCACTGGAACACCTGACCGCCATTCTCGGCGGCGGCCTGCTGGATCTGCCCGAGATCATGGAAGGCGCCGACGAAGGCTACAAGGCGATCTGGAACTGGCACGCCCTGGAAGAAACCGAACACAAGGCTGTGGCCTTCGATGTGTACCGCACGGTGATCGGCGACGACAGCAACCTGGGCGCCTACGCCCTGCGCAGCGGCACCCTGGTGCTGGCCACTGGCATTTTCTTTGCCCTGTTCATTCCCTTCTACCTGCATAACGTGCGCATCAAGGGCGGCCTGACCGACCTGAAAGGCTGGCGCGCCGTGGCCAAACACACCTGGGGCCGCAAAGGGATTTTCCTGAACATCACCAAGCCCTGGTTCGACTGGTTCAAACCCGGTTTTCATCCGTGGGATCACGATAACAGCGAGCAGCTGCAAAACTTCGAGGCCCTGCTTGGCAACCTCCTCAAAGAGGAAGCCGCTTAACCGTTTTCCAATTCACCGAGCTCTCCCTTTTCCGGTGACTTTCAGGGTCGGCACTTTGCCGGCCCTTTTTTTTGCCGCTCTGCGGCTGCAGCATGCTTCACGCAGCATGCAACACGCTGGCAAACCTGCCGAGATTGGGCCTCATAACGAAAAAAGCGCCTGCTTTTGCAGACGCTTTTTCATGAGTCCAATGCGGGGATTACCCGTCGTTGCCCTCTTGAGTAGACACCACACGATCATCTGCCAGGCGAATGTTGGCCGCTGGCGCATTGCCGTCCCGGTCCTCGCCGAAGTACAGGGTGGTATGCGGGAACGGGATCTCTATACCGGCCTTGTCGAAGTAGATCTTCACCAGCCGGTTGAAGGCACGGCCCACCGCCCACTGATTGCCCGGTGTGGTCTTGATCACCACGCGGATATTCACCGAGCTGTCCGCCAGGGCCGTCACCCCGGCCACGGTCATGGGCGCGAGGATATTATCCTTGTGCTCACCTTCCTTGAGCGCCTCGAAGGCCGCCTCAAGCTGAACGATGGCATCGTCAATGCTTTCCCGATAACCAATGCCGTATTCGCCCACATGGTTACCGTATTCGCGGGTGTAATTGGATACCGCATCCACCGAGGAGAACGGCACGATGTGGTAGGTGCCATAGAGATCACGCAATGCCACCGAACGGATCCCCACTCGCTCCACCGTGCCGGAGTTGGCGCCAACCCCGACAAAATCACCGGTATTCATGGCATTCTCCAGCTGAATAAACACCCCGGTAATCACATCCTGCACCAGCTTCTGGGCACCGAAACCAATGGCCAGACCCAACACACCGGCACCGGCAATCAGCGGGCCGATATCCACACCAACCTCGGAAAGCACGATCATCGCCGTCATGATGATGATGGTGATGGCCAAGGAGGTATGGAACAGCCCCAGTAACGTCTCACCCCGCGCCGCCTGGGCCGGCGTACTGGTTTCTCCGGGGCTGAATTTATGCTCGACCAGGCTGGCCAGGGCAATCCAGACGGCCGCCGCCAGCGCCAGAATCAGCAAGATATCAATCAGCGCAGAAACGGTTTGCGCACCGGCGGTGGTGGCGTACCAGGCCGCCAAGTCATAGAGCTGCCAGGCATCCAGCGACAACACCAATACCAGCGCCAGGATCAGCCCGCGAATGATTTTCAGGCCGGTGGGCACATAAGTGTTCACCCGGGCCTGAAGGCGGGGCATGCTGGCGTTGAGCCGTTCCGACAGCTGGATTTCCTTGCCAATCAACTGCCCCAGCGCCACTGATACCAGCAGGCCCAGGCCCACATAAATCAGCGTTTCCAACGTTGCCAAGGCCACAAAGGGCAGCGCCGTTTCCGGGTTCAGCACGGTGGCGGTAAACACCAGCAATGCGTACGCCAACGCCAGCCAGTGCCAGGTACGCGCCAACAACAGCAGCAACAGCCGGATTGGCCCGGACCCGGCATTGGCCCGATGCGTCAACGCCTGACGCAACACCTGGCGCTTGCGCCAGATCACCACCGCCGCATACACCAGCGCCACCAGCATGATCACTGTCCCCACGCCACTGCCCAGCGAGGGCGACACATTGAAGTTCAGCACCGGCACCAGCACCAGCATGCCATAGCCAATCAACCCGGCTTCACGGGCCAGAAAGCGGTTACAGTAGCGCGCCTGTTCTGCCGCCACCGGCAGCAGTCGCAGGCCCTCGTAGCGGGAGGAAAAGAACATCCGCAGACCCACCTTGGCCAGCTCAACCAGCAGGAAGGCATTCAGAAACAGCGCTAACCGGGTGGCATCCGCGCCCAGCTGTTCGGTGAGCAGTGGCGCCACAAAAGTGCCGGCCAAGTAGGCCAGCACCACCACGACAATATCCAGTAGTGCAGCAACCGCCACGGCCACCATGGTGCGCAGGATCGCCAACTTCTCTGAACCGGCCCGGGCCCAGCCGCTGAGACGGGCAAAGACCGAGCTTCCCACCGCACGCAGCGACCAGAACACCACAAACGTCACGGCCACCAGAATCGCCAGATTCAACAAGGCGGCACTGACCGTTTTCATGTCCACCGGAGCCGCCGCTGCTACCGACTGGCTGGCATCGGCATCGCCGCCAAACCAGCCCGACACCAAGGCGCCCAGCGCTGCAAATTGCCGGCCCATATCACCGGCCAGGTTACCGGTGGCCGCCGCCATGCGGCGCGCCATGGAGACTTGCTCCGCGGTCTGCCCGCTGGGGGCCTGGGCAGCAATCTCCGCGGCTGGCACTTCGCCTTCCAGCCCCAACGACTCAGGCTGGGCAGACGCGTGCACGCCACGCAACTGATCAATCAGCACTTGGCGGCTGGCGTCATTTTCCAGCAAATCCGCCAGCTCCGCGTATTCACCCGGTTGCGCCGCAACCGGCTGCGCGGGCTCCGCAGCGTGGGCCGCTGCGGTGAAAAACACGAGCAAAAAAGTCACCAGGGCTGTGAAGCCGCGAAAGGTCTGGACTGGAGGGCGCAAACTGATCTCCTTATCCCGGTCATCGCCGAGCAAAATACACAATTTGAAGATTGTTCAGGCGCCCACCCTAACAAGTCAGACAGCGAAAAATGTGAAGATTGCGCGAAGGATTGCCCCCCGGTTACACCCCGACATTGACCCTGGGGAGCCATCCCCGGGGTGAGAATGCCAGTCATAGCGGTTGACCGTGACATTGAGCGCTGTAATGATCGAGTTACATTCCAACGACAACACGGTGGAGGCGTTCATGAACGCATTCTGGACCCCGGATTCCCAGGCCCTGGCGCCTTACCTCTCTGCCTGGCAGAACGCCCACAAAGGCCTGCAGATCATTGCTGGATCCCTGCAACCGGGCATGACCGAGCAGGATTGCGAACTGCTGATTCGCGACTGGCTGCGTGCGCACCAACTGTTCGATCCCGCCCGGCCGCCGAAGGTGCGCTTTACCAATCAACCCAGCCGCCGTCGCTTTGGCCTGAACAGACCGGGAAAGCGCCGTTACCGGATCGGCATGGGCTATATACTGCGTTGCGATGCGGTACAAAACGGCTACGCCGCCAAGGCCTGCCTCAGCGGCCCCGACGTGGCTCCGCTGGCCGCATTACACCGCCGCCTGCGTGACTATCGCGACCAGCTACCGCTGGCCCTGGCCCGGGGAGAAACACCCCAGCAGCTTGCTGGCCGTTTCTCCGGCCTGCGCCAGCACTATCGGTTGGCGCCGCTCACCGGCACTCTGCCGGAAGGTAATCGCATCGGAGAAGGGCCGCTGATACCCGGGCTGTGGCAATGGCAACTGACGTTGAGCGACGGTACGCACAGCGTCGGCAGCAGTGAATTCCTGCTGATGGACGATCAGGGACCGCGCTGGCTGACCCCCGCTCCGGCCCACCTGCTCGACAACAACACTGGCGACAAGCAAGAGGAAGCAGCCTGATGGTGCAGTGGCGCGACAGCAAAGTAAGCCGTAATGGCGTGGACCTGGCGGTGCGTACCTGGAGTGCGGACAAAAGCCCCACGGTGATACTGGTACACGGCTACCCGGACGCCAATCATGTCTGGGAAAAAGTGGCGGAACGCCTTAGCCGGCATTTCAAAGTCGTCGCCTATGACGTACGCGGCGCCGGCAATTCTTCCGTGCCGCAAGGCCGCGCCGCTTACAAGTTGCGGGAACTGCGCAACGACCTGCATGCGGTCATGGACGCCGTCAGCCCGGATGAAAAGGTGCATCTGGTGGGGCACGACTGGGGCTCCATCCAGACCTGGGAATCAGTCACCGATCCCGGCGCCGAGCAACGCATCGCCTCCTACACCACCCTGTCCGGCCCGTGCCTGGATCATGTGGGGCAGTGGATGAAGGCGCGACTGCGCGAACAGGAAATCGGCGCCGTGCTCAATCAGCTCGCCCACTCCTGGTACATCGGCCTCTTCCAGTTGCCGGTGCTGGCCCCGACCCTGTGGAAAGCCGGCCTGGCCAAGGTCTGGCCGCAGGTACTGCGCCGCACCGAAAACCTGCACAGCGAAGTCAGCGCCACTCAACAGCAGGACGGCGTGCACGGTATCGAACTGTACCGCGCCAACATGCTGCCTTGTCTGCTCAAGCCCCGGGAGCGGCATACCAAAGTCCCGGTGCAGCTGATCGTTGCCCGCGAAGACAACTATGTGCGCCCGGCCATGCTCGAAGACCTGCCCCAGTGGACAGATCGCCTGTGGCGCCGGGAAATAGACTGCGGACACTGGAGCCCCCTTCTCCAGTATCCGGACGTGACCGCCGGCTGGATCAGTGAGTTCATCCAGCATGTTGAAGGCGCCCCCGCCAGCGAGGCGCTCAAGCGCGCCCAGGTCAATGCCGACCCGCAGCCCGCAGCAGATAGCAGCCATCCGGGAACCGGCAACCACGCCTCTACGAAGCACCCGCAGGAACGTAGCGTAGCGGAGTAACGCACGCAGTGCGGCCCGAAGGGTGAGCGAAGCGAATAACCTGCCTGCGGGTGATCCGAGCCTGGGCGAGGCAAGGATTCCAGAAGCGGGTTACGAGTCACGAGTTTCGAAAATCAAAAAAACCAGCCAAGTACGGGGTTTGGGGTTTTGCCTTTCGAAACTCGCTTCTCGCAACTCGAAACTCTCACCTCGCCCAGGCTCGCCCGCGTTGTTGCGTGATGCATGTAGCGTGCTGCGTCTCCCCTTCTAGCCCCAGTGCAAAAAGGGGGCTATCATCGCCACATGAAAACCAGTGACCGTAATCCCGCAGCTATTTTGCGCAGCCTGAAGAAATACACCCAACCGGCTGAGCAACAGGCCCCGGCAGACGCCGGCGACCACAAGGAATTCACCATCGACGAACTGGCCCGCGAAGCCAGCTCGACGGTGCGTAACGTGCGTGCCTACCAGGATCGCGGCATTCTTCCGCCCCCGGAAAAGCGCGGCCGCACCGGTATTTATACCGACGTGCACCTGGCCCGGTTGAAAATTATCGGCGCCCTGCTGGAGCGCGGTTACACGCTCAACAACATCCGCGACCTGCTCAGCGCCTGGGAACAGGGCCGCGAGCTCAACGATATTCTCGGCCTGGAAGTGGCCGTTACTTCCTGGCAGAACCCCAGCGTCCCCTCCTACGTGGACTACCAGGACCTGCTCGATGACTTTGGTGAAGACATCACCCCGGAAGTGATGACCAAGGCGGTCAAGCTCGGCTATATCATCCCCGAAGGCATGCGTCTGCGCCTGCCCTACCCGCGCGTCTACAACGCCGGCAAGGAACTCAGCGAAGCCGGCGTGCCGCTGGATGCAGTGCTTACCCATGTGAGCCTGGTCCGCGAAGAAGTGGACAAGCTGGCCGAACGCTTTATCGGCATGATCATCCACCACCTGGTGGACGAGAAATACGGCGACGAAGCCCTCCCGGAAGGCGAAGACGTGCCCAAGCTGGCCGACTTCATCACCCGCATTCGCCCGCTGGCGGATGCCGTGGTCAGCGATGAACTGGGCCGGGTACTGGAAAAGAGCATCAACAAGATTCTCGTCGATCGCCTGGCCAACGTGCTGGCGCATATGGAAAAGAATATCTGAAAAGCAGTTACAAGTTTAAAGTTTAAAGTTGCAA
>NZ_LWEZ01001155.1:0-7127 GCF_001634945.1 Alcanivorax sp. HI0044 | reverse complement strand
CCACACCCGCGTCCTGTGCCAGGCGTGCCCCTTTCACTACCTCGGCAGTGGTGGCTTCCATGGAGATAACCGCTTCGTTGGTATCGGTCTGAATGGTTTTTACCAGGGTTTCAATCTGCTTGGTTGCCGCCGCGGAACGTTCCGCCAGGCGTTGTACCTCATCCGCAACCACCGCGAAGCCCCGGCCGGCTTCGCCGGCCATGGACGCCTGAATGGCGGCGTTCAAGGCGAGGATGTTGGTCTGGTCGGCGATGTCGTTAATCAGGGATACGATGTCACCAATTTCCTGGGAGGATTCACCCAGACGCTTGATCCGTTTGGAGGTTTCCTGGATCTGTTCGCGAATGGTGTCCATGCCGTGGATGGTGGCCTGTACCACTTCGGCGCCCTTGTTGGCGATGGCTACCGCCCGTTCCGCTACCGCTGCCGATTCGGCGGCGTTGGCGGATACCTGGTCAATGGAGACCGCCATTTCGTTTACCGCGGCGGAGGCGCCGGCGATTTCCTGGGCCTGGTGCTCGGACGCTTCGGCCAGATGCATCGCCGTGGACTGGGTCTCCTGGGCCGCCGAGGCCACCTGTACCGCTGAGTTGTTGATCGTCTGTACCAGGCTGCGCAGCTGGTCAATGGAGTAGTTGATGGAGTCAGCGATGGCACCGGTGAAGTCCTCGGTTACCGTTGCCTGTACGGTCAGGTCACCGTCAGCCAGGTCGCCCAGTTCGTCGAGCAGACGCAGAATCGCCGCCTGGTTACGCTGGTTCTCACTTTCCAGTTCGTCTTTCAGCTTCGCAGCCTGGCGGTTCCGCTGGGCCATGATGATAAAGAAGAACAACACGGCCAGACCGGCGCAAACGCCACCCAGCCATACCGAGGGGAACAGCCCGCTGGTGCTGTCTTCGAACTGGTTGTTCAGGTTGGTGGATTCCTGCAGCAGGTCCTGGGAGCGACGGAAGATGGTGTCGGCCGCGTTACGTACCTGGAACAGCTCGGGGGCAGTTTCCAGGATTTCATCCACGGACTGGTTAACGAATTCGTCGAACAGGTCAGCAATTTCGGCCAGGTAATCCAGGGCGTCGGGGTCATTCACCTGGTCAATACCCATGGCGGCATCGCCTTCGATCATGCCGTTCATGACACGACCGAACAGGCTGGCATCACGGCCGAAGGAGTCCGCCGCGATCACCGCGCCGTCGCCACCTTCCAGTACCTTGGCGATGGACCGTACGATGCGCTCAGCCAGCCAGGATTGGCGCTGCGCAAAGGCAATCTGTTCCGGTTCCGCATCGGTGGCCACCAGAATTTCCACGACGCCTTCGTATTCGGCCTGCAGGGAAGGAATGGTCTGGGCCAGAGTGTCTGCCACTTCGTGCAGATCCAGTACCGTGTCTTCCCCTTTCAGGATCACGCCGGCGTTGGCGTTCACTTCATCCCACAGGGTTTGCAGGCGGGCCATGGCTTGCGGGTCGCTGACCGGCTCGTCCTTGACGTCGTCCCAGGCGGACTGGAAGCTTTTCTGGGATTTATCCAGCAATTCGAAGGCGTCGGCGTTACCGGCGGCCGCTTCCAGGGCGTTTTTGGCGATCTGCTGGGAAATTACCCGCATTTCGGAAGCGCGGGTAATGTTCTCCTGCGCCTTGTTTGCCGTGGTGGCGGACAGCAGGAAGTTGGCCAGTGCCAATAGCACAAAGATGGCAAGGCCCACATAAAGGGCAATATTCAGCGTGCCGCCGCCTGAGCCCCCCCGCAATTTTTCGAACAATGCTCCCGAATTGAACTTCATAGTCTGGCTCCTGGCCTGGCGTTCACTCTTCTTATATTCCCCGAGTTGTTCTATGCCGTTAGCCGGTACGGGCTACCTGCATAAAACGCGGGTCCTCTGCCAGCCGGGTGAGGCTGAACACGGACCAATACTCCCCTTCCCGTCGGTAGGCCCCGCGCACAAAGTTCGTGACGCTGGTGTCGCTGACCGGCAGTGATTCCACAAATTCATCAATGGGAAAATGTTGCATCCCCAGTACCTCGTCCACGGCCATGCCGGTGTAGAGGTCGTCCTGGTCCAGCACCAGCAGCCGGCGGCGCTTTTCCTGAACCGGTGAACTCTTTTCCAGAAAGCCGCTGAGATCCATGACGGTCATCAGGCGGCCCCGGACGTTGGCTACCCCTTTCATCCAGCTGCGTGCGCCGGGAATGCGGGTGTAAGCCGGCACCGAGAGGATTTCGGAAACCTCATCCAGCGGTGCCACGTATTTCTTGCCGTCGAGCACAAAGCCTACGCCACTCCAGTAGCTGACCGCATCCTGCTGCATGGGCAGATCTTTGGCCTGCTCCCGGCAGCGCTGATTGTATTCAGCCAGTTTGATGTAGGCGGCGGAGGCGTTGCTGCTCATGGGTGGCTCCTTCAGGCGTCGGCCAGCATGCGGTCGACGGTTTGCAGGAGCACGTCTTCGTCCACCGGCTTGGTCAGGTAGTCCCGGGCGCCCTGGCGTTTGCCCCAGACACGGTCGGTCTCCTGATCCTTGGTGGTAACGATAACGATCGGAATATGGGCGGTATCCGCCCCTTTGGTGAGCTGGCGGGTGGCCTGGAAGCCATTCAGGCCAGGCATTACCACATCCATCAAAACCAGCTCGGGAAGCTCGGAACGGGCCGTGGCGACGCCATCGGCGCCATTGGCAGCCTCGATAACTTCGTGGCCATGCTTTTCCAGAATCTCGCGCAACTTGTATGTCTCGGTGGGCGAGTCATCCACAATCAGAATACGTGCCATCTTACCCTCTTCAGGTTCAGCGGCTAAGCCGCTTAACCGTTGATATGCTGACGAATGGCACCCAGTAGCTCGTCCTTGGAGAACGGCTTGGTCAGGTACTCATCGGAACCGACAATGCGCCCCTTGGCCTTGTCAAACAGGCCATCCTTGGACGACAGCATGATCACCGGGGTTGCCTTGAAGGCGCTGTTGTTCTTGATCAGCGCGCAGGTCTGATAGCCATCGAGACGCGGCATCATGATATCGACGAAGATGATACTGGGCTTGCTGTCGGCGATTTTGGCCAAGGCATCGAAGCCATCGGTGGCCGTGATTACTTCACAACCCGCTTTCTTCAACAAGGTTTCGGCGGTACGACGAATCGTCTTGGAATCGTCGATTACCATCACCTTGAGGTCTTGGAAATTGTCAGTCATGGAAACTGCCTTTAACCGTGAACCGTAATTGGCCGCAACTTATTGTAATTTTTGGCCTTTCTAATAATTCGCTGGGCGGGGCCTGTGGCGGTGTCAGCCCAAGCGAAGTTTTTAACACAGATTCTACAATCAATCTATAAGACCCTATGAAACTTGAGAAAATGTCCCTCTGGCGGGTCGCTGAATAAGCTTCTCCGCGCATAGCGAACCTGTCTGTGCGCTGCTAACATTGCTCCGGCCATTGTTTGGTATGAGCAATGGCCGTACCAATCCCCCGCCGGCAGCTTTCGGGCTGCCTGCGCCCTGTAGACCGGAGACTTCATGAGCCTGCGTGTTGGTGTGGTGATGGACCCCATCGCCAAAATCAAACCCTGGAAAGACAGCACCTTTGCCATGCTGCTGGAGGCACAGCGGCGCGGCTGGTCCCTGCTCTATATGGAGCCGGGGGACCTGTATGTTCGCGATGGTCGCACCTTTGCCACCACCCGGGCACTGTCTGTTACCGACAATAACGACGATTGGTACCGTCTGGCCGACGCCGTGAATCACGACCTGGCCGATCTGGACATTATCCTGATGCGCCAGGATCCGCCCTTTAATGCGGAATACATCTACGCGACCTACCTGCTCGAGAAAGTGGAGCGAGAAGGGGTGCTGGTGGTCAATCGTCCGGGCAGTGTGCGCGACAGCAATGAAAAGCTGTTCGCCACCGACTTCCCGCAGTGCTGCGCGCCCACCCTGGTGTCCAGCCAGTCCACCCTGCTGCGCAATTTTGTACAGGAGTTTGGTGACACC
This sequence comes from Alcanivorax sp. HI0044, assembly GCF_001634945.1. Classification (NCBI taxonomy): domain Bacteria; kingdom Pseudomonadati; phylum Pseudomonadota; class Gammaproteobacteria; order Oceanospirillales; family Alcanivoracaceae; genus Alcanivorax; species Alcanivorax sp. HI0044. Next base: position 3,149 of record NZ_LWEZ01001155.1, on the reverse strand, counting down.
GTGATGAAGCCGCTGGACGGCATGGGTGGCAGCAATATTTTCCGGGTACGCAAGGACAGCCCCAACATCTCGGTGGTGATCGAAGTGCTCACCCAGCACGGCAAGACGCCGATCATGGCCCAGCGCTTTGTGCCGGAGATCACCGAAGGGGACAAGCGCATCCTGATGATCAACGGCGAGCCGGTGCCCTATGCGCTGGCACGGATCCCCAAGGAAGGCGAGCTGCGCGGCAATCTGGCCGCCGGCGGCACCGGTCAGGGCCGGGAATTGAGTGACCGGGATCGCTGGATCTGCGAACAAGTGGGGCCGACCCTGAAACGCAAGGGGCTGTATTTTGTGGGTCTGGACGTGATTGGTGATTATCTCACCGAAATCAACGTGACCAGCCCCACCTGTATCCGCGAGCTGGATGCGATTTTTGACATCAATATCGCCGGGCAGCTGTTTGATACACTGCTGGAGTTGCGGCCGTCGTCATAGACCCGGCTGTCGTGGCGGGGCACACTGACCGGCTTCCTGTTGCGGTGGGTGCTGCCCTCCCTGGCTGAATGAAACCGCTGAAAATGTAGTAGCGAAAACAATAACATGGCATCAAATCCGGCATCTGTTACCGCCTCCGACCGTCTCACCTTCACCGTTTTCCTGGCGGTGGCGTTCCATGGCATCCTGATTTTCGGGGTGAGCTTTGCGCCGGAGCTGCAACGTGCGGCCCCGCATACCCTGGAAGTCACCCTGGCCCAGCACCGCAGCGACAGCGAGCCGGAAGAAGCGGACTTCATTGCCCAGAGTAATCAGGAGGGTTCTGGTGATCAGGCTGACAAACAGGAGCTGACCACCACGGAGCAGGCGGATTTTGCCGACAACAAACTGGAAAACGTGCAGCTCAAGGAAAAGACCACCCTGGAGCGCCGGGAGCGAGTCAGCCAGCAACTGGTGATCACCACCGCCCGGGACAGTGAGCACAAGGTTAACGCCGACCAGAAAGAAAAGACCGAGCCCAAGCCCCTGAAAGTGGCCAAGCAGGAAAACCTGCAGGACCTGAGCCAGCAGATCGCCAGCCTGCAGGCGCGGCTGGACGAGCAGAAGCAAGCCTACGCCAAGCGCCCACGGGTACGGCGTCTCACGTCGGTGTCCGCCAAGGCCCACTTCGAAGCGGTCTACATTGATGGTTTCCGCCGCAAGGTGGAAGACATGGGTACCCGCAACTTTCCCGCCCGGGCCCTGAACAGCAATACCTATGGTGCGGTGCGCCTGATGGTAGCGATCCAGAAAGACGGCTCACTGAAAGAAGTGCGGCTGCTCAAGTCCTCCGGTCATAAATTCCTCGATCAGGCCGCCATTCAGAGTGTGCGTCTGGCGGCCCCGTTCGATGCGTTTACAGCGGAAATGCGCCGCAACATGGACGTGCTGGAAATTATCCGCACCTGGAAGTTCGACAGTAACCAGCGAGTGTCGTCGAAATAATAGCTGCGCTCGCTACCACGCGACTGTAGGAGTGCCTCTCGAGGCGCGAACCGCGCTTGCGCGGCAATCGTCCGCAGGACGATCAGGCCTGCCAGCATTCGACAGGTGTTTAGAAGGATTTGGTGTTTATCGTTGCACGCTGCCCTCGCTGTCGCTCGGATTCGCACCTCGAGAGGTGCTCCTGCGGTCTCATCCTGAAAGGGGGATTCGCGTCGCTGTTCCCGCAGGCAATCTGCCCGATACCGGGAAAGCACCTATCTAGCCCCGCACCGCTTGCAGCTCCCCCGCCGCCCCCGGATACTACCCCCATGGAAAACACACCTTTGAAACACCAGTTGCTGGTGGCCATGCCGCAAATGGCCGACCCGGACTTTGAACATTCCGTGACCTATATCGTTGAGCACAGCAGCGAGGGCGCCATGGGGCTGACCCTCAACCGCCCGGTGCAGATCAGCCTGGGTGATATCCTCAGCGACATGGATATTGAAATCGAAGTGCCGCCCTCCGAGCGACATCGTGTGGTGGCCGGTGGGCCGATACAGCAGGAAGCCGGCTTTGTGCTGCACAGTGCCGCCACCCGCTGGCACGCCAGCACGGTCCTCAGTGATGGCCTGATCCTGACCACCAGCCGTGACATTCTGGAAGCCATCGCCATTGGTGAAGGCCCGGAGCAGTCCCTGATCTGTCTGGGCTACGCGGGCTGGGACGCCGGGCAGCTGGAGCAGGAGCTGGTGGATAACGCCTGGCTCAGCACCCCCGCCAGCCGTGAGCTGGTGCTCGACACCCCCTTCGAACAAGCCTGGCACGCCGCAGCCGCGCGTATTGGCGTGGATATGAGTTTGATTGCCACCCAGGCGGGGCACAGTTAATGCAGTTGATAGTTGATAGTGGACAGTTGACAGCTACCCACCGGCATCTTTCTTTCTTTTGTGAAGCTGGCAGCCTGCAGAATTTTTCGGACGCGGCCAGCGACCTGTCTGCTCCTGCCGGGCTGGATCGCGCCGCTGTCAATTGTCCACTATCAACTGTCCACTGCTTTTCATGATTCTTGCCTTCGATTACGGCACACAAAAGATCGGCGTGGCCAGTGGCAATGAGCTGCTGGGCACCGCCACACCATTGAAAGCCCTCCCTTGCAAAAATACCCAACCCAACTGGGATGATATTGCCGCGTTGTTGAAAGAGTGGGAACCGGAAGCCCTGGTTGTCGGCTTGCCGCTGAATATGGATGGCAGCGATAGCGAGTCCACCGCGCGCGCACGTAAATTTGCCAACCGCCTGCATGGCCGCTTCGGAAAAAAAGTGTGGCTGGTGGATGAGCGTTTGAGCACCCGCGAAGCCCGCGAACGTACCGGCATTCAGAAAGCCGATAGCCAGGTTGATTCCATGGCGGCGGTGATTATTGCGGAAGGGTTTTTTGCTGGGGACGCCGAGGCCATTGGCTAATGGGGGGGCAAAAGGCAGGTCAGGTTCACCCAGCGGGCACAAAGAGCCATAGGCGTAACCTGACATCCTGTGTTCTTTTGCGTAAAGGTGTGGAAGTCGGATTACGGCCTTCAGCCTAATACGACCTACGAAAGTCATCAATGTTTACTGCTTGACCCCTTCCACAGAAATAATAATGTCCACGGTTTCTGAAGCTGGGCCCAAGTCCTTGGTGATGCCGAAGTCGGACAGCGTCAGTG
>NZ_LWEZ01001154.1:0-2623 GCF_001634945.1 Alcanivorax sp. HI0044 | reverse complement strand
CGCATCCGGCTTGTCGAGCCACAGCTGCACATCACCGGGAAACGCCTCAGCGGCAGCAAACGTCTGCCAGAGTAACTGCTGATAAATCTGCAAGGCACCATCGGCACCGAAACCAGGGATCAAACGGGTTTTAACCTGGCCTGGGTGAAGGGCACGGGCGAAAACAATCAGCAATGGCGTGGCGGTCACCTGGCATCTCCCCCGTAATAGTCGCGGTGCAGCGACTCCGGGCTGGCTCCGCGCCAGTAGCGAAAGCGCAGGCTCCACATCAACCAGATGGTTCGCCAGGGACCGTTGGCCTCCCAGCGGCGGCTGCTGGTGGTCAAGGGCGGGCGCAGGCACACCGGGCGCGCCAGCGCACGCAACCGGCGCGACAGGGCAATATCTTCCATCAATGGCTGCTCGGGAAACCCGCCCTGTTCACGAAACACATCACGGCGCACAAACAGGGCCTGGTCGCCGGTGGCGATCCCGGTAACACGGGAGCGCCAGTTCATCATCAAGGCGATAACACGAAACAGCGGCCGCGGCCGACTGAGGCGTACATCGAACCGCCCCCACACAGCGGTGCTGGCCACCCCATTCAGGGCGTCGCGATGCCGCGAGTCGAGCACGGTATCAGCATGAACAAACCAGAGCCACACACCGCTGGCACACACCGCCCCGGTATTCATCTGGATGCTGCGCCCCTGCTCGCTGGCCAGCACCGTGTCCGCTAGCTGCCGGGCGATATCCATGCTGGAGTCGCTACTGCCGCCATCCGCCACGATCAATTCGTCACCGTCACGCAGCGCAGCGCGCAGTCGTGCCAGTGACCCGGCCAGGGTATCCGCCTCGTTCAGCACCGGTACGATGACACTAATGCGGCTCATTCCAGCGAACCACCACAGCTACTTCCCGCCCCTGCCGTGCAACCGAAACAGTGGTCGGCCACATAAATCGGCTCGCCCTCAATATCGTCTTTCAGCAAGCTCGACAGATGCTGGTGACCTTCGTGGTGGCCTTGCGGCATGTCCAGCATCTGGTTGAAGTCACAATCGTAGAGATAGCCCTGGTAATCCACGCTCACCATGGAGCGGCACATCAAGGCCGGCAGGGTGTCGCGATTGTAGCTGTCGCGCAGCAGCTGCATGTAGTCGTTGAACTGATCATGGGCCAGCAACACCGCACCGAAACGACTGATAGGCATGTTGGTAATCGTCAGCAAATGATTGAAACGCAAACCGAAATGCGTCATCAATTCACGCTTGTAGTCAGCTTCGAGGGCAGCCTGTGGAGGCGGTAACGTCGCGCCGGTGGAGTTATAGACAAGGTCCAGCACCTTGTCGTCCCCGTAGCCTTTCTCGTTCAGGCGGCGAATGGCTTCAAGGCTGCCCTGAAACACGCCCTTGCCCCGTTGCTTGTTCACGTTTTCTTCGGAATAGCACGGCAGGGAGGCCACCACATGCACGTCGTGGTCAGCCAAAAACTGAGGCAAATCTTCGTAGCCCGGCTCGAGCAGAATGGTGAGATTACAGCGGTCGATGACCTCCACACCGAGTGCATGGCATTCGCGCACCAGGTAACGAAAGTGGGGGTTCATCTCCGGCGCGCCGCCGGTCAGGTCGATCACCTTGATATCCCGCTTGCGAATGACCTGAAGAATCAGATCGATGGTGGCCTTGTCCATCAGCTCGGTGCGGGTGGGGCCGGCATTCACATGGCAGTGCACACAACTCAGGTTGCACAGATAACCCAGGTTTACCTGCAACACGGAAGTGGCATGGCGACGCAGTGGCGGAAAATCCGTGCTGCTTCGCACCAATAAATCGTGGGTGTCCTGCATATTTCACCTGTTTCAATTTCCTTAATGCTATCAATTGGATGCAGGCTTGTCGCAAACGTTACGTGAAGGGGGGGGGGAATCGAGCTACGAGCTACGAGCTACGAGTTTCGACAAGATTGTGCCCCCGAGACGATAACAAGCATGAAGTGGCCCTGGTGGAGCCTGCAGGAGATTCAACTGACGGAACGACTGCTTACCGCCTCTCGCATAAAAAACAACCACCCGTTTCCTGAAAACTGGCGCCACCGCTGAAAGTCCTTACAATCAGCAGCCATGCCCCGGTAGCTCAGTTGGATAGAGCAAGCGCCTCCTAAGCGCTAGGTCGGACGTTCGAATCGTCTCCGGGGCACCAATTAAATCAGAAACTTACAGATGCCCACCCTCCCTGATAGGAACGCCGTAAGTGAAATGTAAGTGCAGCGGCACTTGTTAAGGGCAAACAGCTACAAACAACTGCCGCCCTCCCCTAGCCAATCTCCCACACAAAAAAGCCGCTACGGACTACAGATCCGCAACGGCTGCATTGTTATCGTTTGCTTGTCCGGTGCCAGCCAGAACGGCTAACGACTTTCTTGTCAGTGACTCCGCGCCGGGCCTTGCCCGCTTATGGACTCCATGGTCATATGGACTCAACAACAATAACGGGGCGGCTTGCATCAGGCCTCCCTTTCAGAATCAACTCGCATGTGGCAAATAAACGAGGAAAAGCAATGTTCAAAATGATGATGGGCCTATGCGCTGCTGTCTTTTTGGTTGGCTGTAATCAAGGAAACGACGTCGCTTTCGTCGATTTTCAGT
>NZ_LWEZ01001153.1:0-582 GCF_001634945.1 Alcanivorax sp. HI0044 | reverse complement strand
CCTGGCAGAACGGTGCCCTGGTGGCTCGCGGGCGGGCGGTTCAGGTGTATTTTGATCATGAAAAGCAGGCGTCGGCACCGGTTCCGGATGCGTTTCGTGAGGAACTGGCGCGCCATGAAGGCGTGCTCCCGGAGTAATGCTTTCCTGTGGTGCTGATAGCCTGGCGGCCATGGCGTCTTGACGTGATGCCGCTACACTAACGGGCATAGTAGCCTGGGGGCGAGTCGAGCTCCCCCTCTATCAGAATGGCAACCGAGTGAGATCACTTCATGGCCTATCAGGGACAAGAAAACTTTGACCATCAGCAACCCGATAAAATCGGTGTGCTGATCACCAATCTGGGCACCCCGGATGCGCCAGAAGCCGGCGCTCTGCGTCGTTACCTGCGCGAGTTCTTGTCCGATACCCGGGTGGTGGAAATTCCCCGGGTTATCTGGTTCTTCATTCTTAACATGGTGATCCTGGTGATTCGCCCGCGTCGCTCCGCCCANGCGTATAAAGGTGTATGGACGGNAAGGGNCTCGCCGCTNCTGGTGCACNGCCTTTACCAGGCGGATGGCATCCGGGCGCGTCTGCAGCAGA
>NZ_LWEZ01001152.1:0-11641 GCF_001634945.1 Alcanivorax sp. HI0044 | reverse complement strand
GTCTCTTCTGTAAGATGATTGTCCAGCTCGGCTTGCATCGCGGCTTCTGTGAGCTGCTTGATCAGCGGCGTGAGAATGCCGTCTTTGCCGGTCAGGTCTTTGCCTTCCTGTAGGGCCTTGAGAGCAGCATCAATGTCGAATGTGGGTTTGGTCATGTATCACCTCTTTGGTGTGTAGATTAAAGAAGTGACACAGAATTCTGAACACTACCCAGGCCCCCCCACCGCACATGGTGTCAGATGGACACAGTCTCCACACACTTTGATAATCGCGCAACTGTGGTCACGGCTGGGATAATGCCAAACTAGATAACCGGATCGCCCAGCTCTTCCTGAATATCCTTGAACTCTTCAGGGTAGGCTCTTTTCAAAGAGGCGTACTGTAGGAAGTTACTTTCAGCCATCTTGGCATATACGCGCCTGCCATCATCAACGATGACATTGGATAGATACCCAATCACGGTGTAGTTCTTGTCTTGTATCACCTCTTGTACTTTTTGATCTCCAAATGAGCTGGTGTAGGAGTAGCCGGGCGGGAGCGGGTCATTACCAAGGTCGGCGAATACTGACGTTGAGTAAACCTGTTCCCCCGTACTTCTCTGGACGACGCTCACCTCTAGGGAGAATTCCCTGATAGTGTAATCGGTGTTGTTATCGAGTTCGGCTTTGATGGCCAGCGGCCCCAGGAATTTTGCTTCCATCGCTTCTAGGGCCACTGGCAGGTCTTTCATCGACGACAAGATCTTTTCTCTGCTATCTAGATAGAGGCCATGGAGCTCTCGGAGCATAAAGAGATCTTCTTCCCTGCGAATGTCGGCAACGTACTGTTCATGCTGCGCGACTTTGCTGATGACCTCCCCGTAGGTGAGGCCATGAAGTGACTCAATGTCATTTTGAGCAAAATTGATACCAGGCTCTTCAGGATCCTGCGGGAGTTCATACTGTTCTGTATAGAACTGGTACTGGCGTTTGAACTGCTCCTCTTCTTTACCATCCAAAGTCTCTAAAATCCCGTTGTACGAGACCCGGATCATGTTGTCATTCGAAGCATCAAATGTTTCACCGCAGCCGGTCATGAATGCTGCGAATAATAGAGTGATGATCAGTTTGTTAATCATTGTTCAATACCTTGCGTGTCAGAGTTCGTGTTAGATCATTGGCAATGGAGTTCGAGGCTGCTGTCGTGGGTTCCGGTAAATGCATGACGGAGATCTCTGTTTTCGTATGCATAACCGACCGAGAGTCTCATCTGCCGGTCGCCATAGGTGCTTTCATGGTGTTTTTCATCTGTTGGCTTTTTAAGCCCGACCCCACCCTCAATCAGAACGAAGGTGCCGTTTTCGGCGACAGACCAGCGGAAGAACTCATAGGCTGAGGCGACATTAAACCCAGACAAGATCTGGTTAACTTTGGATAGAGTGGTTTTGTTGTTGGCTATTTTGTTCTTTTCCCACCGGTCAAGCTCTTCCAGCCTCGCTGTCTTCTCATCGGCTTTTTTTGAGTGATATTTGATGAGCCTTTTTGTTCGATCTGATTCGGCAGACTCAACTTCTGATTTGAGATGATCGATAGAATCCAGCTCTTCTTGGCGCTCTTTCTTGAGTCTTGCCCTGAAGGGGTTGGGGGAGGTGTCGTTTAGGGATTCCTCGCATTTTTCAGCCAGAGCAACCAGTCTTTTATGGTAGTAGTCGTTGACGCCTACAATCTCGCAGCGGTACTCGACTAGATCTCTTCCACGGTTATCTTGAACCATTTGCCAGCTGGTGCTTTCGCACATGGACCGGTTGTCAAAGGTTTCACCGATCTTGAATTCTGGGTGGGCGTCGAATCGCCCTTCTTTGACGATGTCTATATCGCTGGCGCCATCCAGGCAGCCGATAAGTGATGTAGCCAGAAAAAGGCCTGCTATCAGTCGAAGGCAGTCATTGCCCATGGTTTTCTCCTTTTTTGTGCTTCGTTCTTCTTTGGTGGGATGAGCCAATGCTCTGAGGCGACCCTTAATCAGATGATTAGGGTGATTAGATTACTTAATGTTTCCTATAGAGTACATAGGGTGCCCTAACGGGCGTTAATAGGCTTCTCATAACCATCCAGACTGCTTTCTTTACCTTAGATGGCAGGTCAGCATTTGATGGAAATTCCGGTTGCCTTTGGCAAAGCAGTCAAGATTAGGCGTATTGAGCTGAGTATCAGCCAAGAGGATTTGGCTAACAGGGCAGGGCTCTCCAGATCCTTTCTGTCCGGTGTTGAGCTGGGTAATCGACAAGCCTCGGTTTCAACGGTGTGGCGTCTGTCCGAGGCATTGGAGTGCCGCCCTTCAGATCTATGGTTGAAGGCTGAAGTGCTGATCGTTGGCGAGAGTTAAGAATTCTCGCCATGCTTACTTACTTTCGTTGTTTCCTGTTGCGGCCGGCGTAAGTGGTGAATTGGTCAATTTCTGTTTGAGCTTTTTCGTTGATTGAGCGTTTGCTTCGGATTTGGGTGCCGTCTCTGCTTGAAAGAACTCCTCAGTAACCTGCAGCCCTTCTTCTTCCCCATACTCGAACCAGGCGTTCAACAGCCCGGCCTGAGCAACCTTGTCCAGCTCCGTCTGGTGAATCCCCAGATTCTCTCGCCCCTTGGCTTCCTCCCTGGCGTGGGTGACGGCTTCTTTCAGGGGCTGATCGGCCCGCAGGGTTAGATCCACGTAGTAGATCGGTGCCCGGTGGCTCTGGGTGGTGCTCTTGCCGCGCAGCTTGAGCTCCAGCGGCAGGGTGGCCAGGTTGCCGCCACTGATGGCGTGGAAGTAGCGCAGCCGGGCAGCCAGGGTACGGATGCTGTTGTAGCCGGTGGTCCGGAACACGAAACAGCCCAGCTCATCGTCATTCCCGATACGGACATACAAGCGGCCATAGGGCTTACACAGCCCGTGGCTGCCGTAGTCGCACAGATCCGGTGACGGGCAGGGGAGCGATTCCAGTCCATTCTCGGTATGCCGCCGGCATGTCTCCCCGTTGCCTGCACACAGCGGCCTGCCACTCTTGCGGTCAAAGAAGGTGTATTCCGCCCGTAGATTCAGGTCCGGATCGTTGAACGGCAAGGTGACGGGAATGCTGCGGAGCTTGTTGCCCTTGGTGTCCTGGCGCAGGGCGTCATCCAGCGGGTGGGGCAGCCAGCCTTCCTTGGTCTGGATCTGGGTGGTGATGGTGAACTGATCGTCTTTCTCGGGCAGACGCTTGCCGTTCTTCTCCACCACGCGGCCGATGCTGATGCGGCCAATCACGGGGGGCGTAATCGCGAGTCCTTTAATCATGGGATGCTCCTGATGGATAACAGGCATAGACGCAGCCGGGCCAGGCCCGGCTGTTATGCCGTGAGTCGTAGAGGGTTAAGCATTGGGGCGAACCAGGAAGCGACGGCTCCCGGCCTTGTGCTTGGGGTACTGCTTGAGCAGATCAGGCTGATCCTGCAGGAGAGCTTTCGTGTCCAGGCTAGTGGAGTCCTTGCTTCGCTTCCAGGTCACAGAGCCCTCTGTGAAGGTGGCCTTGCTGGCCAACCCCATGGTCTGCTGGATGCGTTGCTTGAGGGTGGATTCCCGGTTGCTCAATCGGCCCAGGGTGTCACGCAGATCCAGTAGCTCATTGAAGTCGCCTTCGATGGCCGGGTTGTCCGTGAGATCCATGGTTTCCCCTTTGTCCTGGGGGTAGAGCGCTTGCAGGGCGTTCCCTGCTGAGTCGGAGCCATCCGGGTCCGGTGGCGTGTCCGCTTCCACCAGCTGCCAGAACTCCCGCTCCAGCTCGTACAGGTGAGCGATCAACGCCTCATCCCGTTCGATCCGATGAATCTGCAACTCCTGTCCGCAGATCAACACGGCCACATCGGCAGCCTGCTTTCCGGTGACCGCTAGCTGATGCTGCACTTGGCATTGGATGTACTCGGGAACCCCATCGGCCCAGAGCTTGGCGCCGTACTGGCCGGTGGTTTTGCACTCGAGGATCTGTACGTCATCGTTACCCACCACGGCGTAATCCAGATTGGCGAGCATCCAGGGCTTGTCTTCATCCGGGTGCTGCAGAACGGAATTCACCCGCCGAACCTTGTTGCCGGTGATCTTGGCGTAAGCCTCGGCCACCTTGGGCTCCAGCAGGGTGCCCCAGTAGAGCGGCGATTGGATGTCATCGGGATCAGGCGCGGGTAACAGACCATCGCGCCCGGTCTTGATCATCCACAGCTCCAGCGGTGACTGGTACGGGCTGATGCCGACGGCGGCAGCCGCATCACTGGCGCCAATGCCCTGCTTGCGGATCTTCAGCCAGTCCTCCCGGCTCATCTGCTTGGTAGAGACAAGGCGCAGTGCCGGGCGCTGGGTAGGAGTTGTGCTTTTCGGTTGTGCCATGAGTGTTCTCCTGACAAAGAAAAGCCCCGGCACAATGGCCGGGGCTAGAAGTAAGGGAAGGGGATGGAGAGTGAGTGATGCCTAAATGGCATCATGCGGCGCGGCCTGACGACGAGGGTGGCTCATCACCTATCTCGAAGAAGTCATTCACCAGCGCTTCGATATAGCGTTCGGCTTGCTTGTCGCTGGGGAGGTGGCCGGTAGTAAGCAGTTGCTCACCCAGCCATTCGCCCAGCTCGCTGACCACTTCGTACTCGAAGATGCCGGGGCGTCCACGGGGTTCGAACCAGATGTGGGAGACGGTTTGCCACAGTGGGTCCAGGTATTCACAGGAGGCGATGATCAGCTCGATGCAGCCACTGTCCCAGGTCTCCAGGATGCGGCGACTGCGCCCCGGATCGCCGGGGTGGCACATCAAGCCTTCATGCAGGAACGCGCCCCACACCGCTGCCAATTCAGCAGGCATAGGGCGGCAGTCCCATACCGCCAACAGGCGGTAGAGCCATTTCAGATCCATGGTGTTCTCCAGGTTTTTTTAATGCGGGAATAGAGAGGGGAAGAAAAGATCCGACCGGTATCAGGCGACCAGCAGGGAAGTTTGCTCCAGAGCACGTTGCTTGATCTGGGCACCCTTGCCGAACCAGGCCGAGTCCAGCCGGTTGTCGGTGCTGCGGGCTCGTCGCTCATGGTCCACGAACTCGGTGACCGCATTGAGCAGGCCGTAGGCTGTGTTCTTGGCGGACGTCAGATCCGACCCGCGACCGGCACCCTCATACAGAGCCATGGCTTTCTTCATGGCCTGTTCGTTGGCCTTCACCGGCATGCCCGGTGGCTGATAGCCGGTGTCGGTGAAGATGGTCTGCATGACCTTCTTGGCGGTCTTGCGGGTAATGCGGCGCTCGCTGAGGGCCTTCAGGCGATACATGAAGTCATCCCAGGCAGAGACAGAGATGCCTAGCTGCTTCTTCACCGACTGCGGATCAAAGGTGGTGTTGTGGCGTACCTTCACCGCATGGGTATTGCCATTCAGTGCCACCGCAAGGGTGTTATTGCAGACGACCCGGATACTGGTGAACTGCGCCGTGGTAGCCAGGGTGCCGTCACAAGCCGTGGCCAGCAGCACATAGCCGTTGGTTTGGTCATTCCCAGCCAACGTGCCGGACTGCCCGGTACGCGCAAGCGCCCAAAGCTTGCGGCCCCCTTTCAATACGCCAGCGGTCTCCAGCTCGAAGCCGGATTGCTCGGTGAGATCCCGGTAGAACTCCAGCACCTCACGGGGCTGAACCACCTTAAAGCGGTTGCTCACTACCGACAGGGGCTCTTGATTGTCAGAACGGAACAGCACCTTCTGATCCGGGAACGATGAGATCTGGCCGAGCGCGCCGGCTTCGCTGCTGATAAAGCGCACCGGGGTCTCACGGATCTCCCAATCCATGCCCGCTTCGCGCATCCAGACTTCCAGCGGCTGTTGGCTGGCCAGCTGGTTGCCCAGCCCGTGCCAGGGGGTACGGCCTACATAGGCCATGTTTTCGACAAGATGTGCCATGGTGAATCTCCTGTTAAAGAGGGAATGCCCAAAGGGCAGGGTTAGAGCCAGCCGCGCTCGGCGAGGCTCACGTAGCTGGAACGGGACACCACAAAGTGGTCCAACACCCGCACATCGATCAGTGCGAGGGCGTCCTTGAGGCGTTTGGTGATTTGCCGGTCGGCAGTGGAGGGCTCACTGCAACCGGAAGGGTGGTTATGGGCGAAGATGATGGCTGCGGCATTGCAGTCCAGAGCGCGTTGCACTACCACGCGGGGGTAAACAGCGGAGCTATCAATGGTGCCGTTGAACAAGGTCTCGAAACTGAGCACCTTGTGCTTGTTGTTGAGGAAGATGGCCGAGAAGACTTCGTTTTTCTCCTGTGCCAGAGCCAGTTGCAGGAACTGGGCGACATCGGTAGGCGCGGTCAGGGCCTCCCGGTCGGTAAGCTCATCCAGCAGGATGGTGGCCGCCGTACTGACGATCTCCTCGGGTTTAACGCAGCCCTGTACGTGGTACAGGCCCTGCTCGTTCTTTACGAAAGTGGGAATATCCATTCAGGCCTCCAAAGGGGCATAAAGAAGCCCGCACAAGGCGGGCTTCGGAGTGGTGGGCAAAGGGAAGAGGGGGTTACTCAGAATCGAGGCGGAAGCTGTGTCCGCAGTCCAGGCATTCCAGGTTGTCGAGATAGGTCTCGTCGAGCTTGGCTCCCAGCGCGGCACCGGCTTCACCTCCGGCAACGCCACCAGCTAGACCGCCGAGCACGGCACCTGCGATACCGCCGATGGCGGACCCGGCAGGGCCAAACGCCAAGCCGACAGTAGCGCCAACCCGAGCACCACTGGTCGCCATGGCAAACCCACTGGCAGCGCCGGCAGCCGTGCCAACAGTCCCGCCAACCTTGCGGCCATTTTGCAGGGCGACGATTCGGATGGAGCGGCAGGACGGACATTGAATGATCATGAAACCTCCATGAGATGGGGTCAGGAAGGACATTCCTTCCCGGCTTCATGGAGGTGATATGTGTTTGAAAATAATTAGATTAGAGCTGTTTATGTGAAAGCCAAGGAGATAGAGGCGCTTTGATAGGTTGTCAGAGTTTTATGTCTCTTTTTGCTGCCTGTAGTCCGTAGACTTTTGTAAATCACATGTGTTGAATTGCGATCGTGAAAGACGAGAATATGAATAGCAAAATTCGCTATTCAGTTGGGGGTAATGTTCGCCCAAATGGAAGTGCGCTCTATGTCGCAAGAGAAGTTGTGATAAATGTTGTTTGGATAGATGCATGCACTATCGGCTGGATCATATAATCCAAGAAGAGTGCGAGGGCTCATGCTAAGCTATGTTAGTGTGCGGAGTTTTCAAGAGCCCGCCTAGAACCGCACGCGGAAGAAAAGTGAATAAAGCACAGGTATTGCCACCATGGTAAGCAGAGTGGCGAAGGCAAGCCCCCCCATGATAGTAATCGCCATGCTCGAAAAGAAGGCGTCCCACATCAGAGGTATCATGCCGAGAATGGTGGTGAAGGCCGCGAGGATCACGGGGCGCAGGCGGCTGACGCTGCCATCGACTAGTGCATCTCTCATTAGCTTACCGTCCTTGACCTGTGCGTCGACTTCGTCAATTAACACGATGGCATTTTTCATCAGCATTCCGGAAAGGCTGAGGAAGCCGAGCATTGCCATGAAAGTGAATGGCTGACCAGTTAGTAACAGGCCGATGCTCACGCCACAGATCGACATTGGTACGATCAGCCAGATTATCAGCGGCTGACGGACCTTTCCGAACAATAATACTGAAATTACCAGCATCACAAGGATCCCCAGCGGTACCTGTTTCGCCAGGGACGCTTGCGCTTCGCTGGCTTTCTCATATTCGCCGCCCCATTCCAGAGCATAACCTTTTGGCAGCGGTAGAGTTTCCACCGCGTTATGTAATTGTCGCAATGCTTGGTCGGCAGTCAGGTCGCCAATCGGTTCGGCCTGAACTTTGAGCGCGCGTATACGGTTGCGCCGATGAATAAGGGATTCTTCGGTGGCAATTTCTAGTCCGCTTAGCACCTGGCTAACAGGAACGTAGGTCTGTTCGGCGCTGCTCCACATAACACGGTTGCCGAGTTTGCTGACGCTGCCACGTTCCTCGCTGGGAGGACGTACCACAATTGGTATTTGCGAGTCATATTCGCGGTAGGTGCCGGCTTGGATACCGGTAGTGGCAAATAGTGATGACGTTTTCACTTCTGCACGGCCAACGCCGGCGATACGTGCTCGTTCTTCATCGAAATGCGGTACCACGACAACCTCCCGCGTACGCCAATCGATTCTGATATCTTGCACAACATTACTCTCTTGGAAAATTTGTTGTGCTTGCTCACCAAGTTGACGAAGCACAGCAGGATCGTTGCCCTTAAAGCGTGCCTCAATCTTGGCCCCGCCACCAGGGCCGAACATCATCGTTTGTGGGTACACCTCGAGGGACGGATATTGGTTTGCTAGAACTACTCTTAATTCATCAATCAGGCCGTTAATCAACTGACGATTAGTTACGCGCACGATCAGCTGACCATAGGATGGATTTGGTAGCTCCGGTTCATAAGTCAGCATGAAGCGGCTGGCGCCCTGGCCAACAAAGGTGGTGACTGCTTCTACTTCATCGTGAGCGAGAATCAGACTTTCTATTTCGCTTATCTGCCGCGCGGTTTCTTGTATATCGGCACCCTGACGTAGCCACACATTAAGGTAGAACATTGGCATGTTCGATGGCGGGAAGAAAGCATGTCGAACAAAACCGAAGCCGACTATCGAAATTACGGTAATCATAACTAGTGCGGTAACGGTGATGCCTCGGTTTTTTAGTGCAAGCAGAAGGATCATGCGGTACTTGCCGTAGCTTGCATGCGCGTAGGGATCTTCGCCTTCTTCATACTGGTGGCCATCAAACAAATAGTGGCCCATAAGTGGCGTAACAGTGATCGCCAGCAGCCAACTTAACAACAGTGAAATGGAAATAACTGCGAACAGCGAGAACAGGAATTCGCCGGTCACGTCTTGCGACAGGCCGATCCCGGAAAATGCCATGATGCCGATAACAGTGGCGCCAAGCAGCGGGATTTGGGTGCGACGACAGGCTTCGCTTGCGGCATTCTCGGCACTTTTGCCGCGCTGGATACCGATTAGCATACCTTCGGCAATGACGATGGCATTATCAACTAGCATCCCCATGGCGATAATCAAGGCGCCGAGAGAAATGCGCTCCATTTCGATGGCAAAAATTGCCATAAAAAACACTGTGCCAAGCACGGTAAGTAAAAGGGTGCTGCCGACGGCAACTCCGACGCGCCAGCCCATGGCCAGACAAAGGACACAGATTACAATAGCCACTGACAATGCAAGACTGGCAAGGAAGTCATCAATCGCTTTGTCAACCACAAGGTGCTGCTGGTAAATCGGCTTAATATGCACACCTAACGGAATATGGTGGCGAATTTTATCAAGGTGCTCGTTGACCGCGTGCCCTACCTCGACAATGTTGGCATTTTGCAGGCCGGCGATAGCGAGGGTGAACGCCCTTTCGCCATCATAATTGATAAGTTCCCTGGGGATATCGTCGGTAGCGCGGTATACGGACGCCACATCGCTCAGGCTGAATTGCTCCGTGGAACCGGGTCGACCGATGCGTAACGCCTCAATGGCTGCGACTGAATCAAAACCGGGTTCGCCGCTAATGCGAATGCGGCGTCCATCGATTTTAAAAGAACCGCCGGATTGCATGCGGTTTTCCGATTGTAGAGCGTTGAGCACTACTTCCAGCGGAATGCCGAGGCTGACCAGGCTTTCTTGGGAGATATCCACATAAATGACTTCTGACGGCTCGCCTGCGGTGGTGACTTTCGACACATTTGGCACATTCAATAACTCGCGGCGTAGGAAGCGCGAGAGCTCGCGTACCTCGGAATCAGTTAGGTCTGGTGCGACGACCGCAAAGAAAATTCCGAACACATCGCCATAGTCATCATGGACAGTGGAATTTAAAGCCCCAATTGGCAGGAAGCTTTGTGCGTCACCGACCTTGCGTCGCAGTTCATCCCAAACTTGCGGCATTGTGTCGCCGTCATACTGGTTCTTTATCTCGACCTTGATAATAGACTCACCGGGTCGAGATCGCGAGGTCAGTCGTTTCAGCTGTGGTAATTGCTGGATGGCGGATTCCAGCGGCTCGGTGATTTCCTTTTCTACTTCTACTGCGGTGGCGCCAGGGTAGGGCGTGACCACCAGTGCCATCTTGATGGTGAAGGCAGGGTCTTCGAGGCGGCCAATATTGTTCATTCCCCACAAGCCGCCGAGCAGGCATGCAAGTATAATCAGCCAGGTGTTGACAGGACGCTTGATGGAGGTGCGTGCGATATCCATGAGGCGCCCTATCAGAATCCGTTGAATGGGGTTACGGGCATGTTATCGTGCAATAGCCGCACGCCAGCACTAACAACCTGTTCGTTACCTGAGAGACCGGCGACCAGAGCGTGGCCCTGCTTGGTGACGCCATGTACCTTGACCGGCTGTGCAGTCACCACAGATTTTTTCGGTTGGTAAACCCACACACGGAATTTGCCTTCGGCATCGCTGTCAAGTGCGGACTGGGGAATGTCAATCATGGCATCCGGGCGGTTGCTGGCTTCACTTACACGCACCGTAACGGTCATACCCGGTAAAATTGTCTTTTCGTGCTGGCGCGCCAAGCTGAAGGTGACGCGATAGGATTGTGCTACGGAATTCGGCTCAGTTTCATGTTCGTGATATTTGAGCGGCAACGGATGCTCCGAGTCGTTACCGAAAATTGCGTCGGCCATCAGTCGTTCCGGTGATTCAAGAGTCGCCATCAAGTTCTCCGGGACGTTGATGTGAACACGGAATTCCTCCACGTTTTGCACTCGCACGATTTGTGCGCCAGCGGGTACGTTGGTGAACGGATCGACCAGTCGTCGTGTTACCAGTGCATCGAACGGTGCGAGGATGCGTGTGTAGGCAAGGTTTCGTTGTGCTGTAACAAGAGCAACTTTACGCAGTTTGTATGCGGTTTCGGCCTGATCAAATTTTGCTTGCGGCAGTGTGCCCCGTTCGAACAAGGTACGGGTTCTCTCAAGATCGCGCGAGGCCTGTTCGAGTTGTAGTTCAGCTTCGCGCACCGCGAGTTGATAATCAGATGAATCAAGCGCGGCGATTAGTGTTCCCTTAGCAACAAACTTGCCCTGATGGACCGGCATATCGATGATGCGGCCACTCACCTGAAAAGACAGGTCTACTGTGTTGACTGCGTCGACGCGACCGACGAAGTGGCGAGCTGCTTGAAAGTTATTATTACTGCTGACTTGGTAGAGGCGGACCGTACGGGGCTCCATTGCTGCTTTATCATTGCCGCCGCAGGATGACAGCAACAGGGTAGCGTAGACCAAGATAGCAAGAGTAATGCAGCCATTGCGTAGCGGTATTGGTGACACGCTTTTGGCGTGTGAATGCATGCCGGAAAAGGATGCTGGATCTTGTTTCATTTGAGCAGATCCTTGGCCAGTCGTTGCAGTTGTTGGTAAACCAGCCTGCGTTGGTCGCTGGGTACCGGTGAGATATCAAGTAATTCCTGGAACAACAGGCCGTCGGCGGCTGCCCACAGCAACCATGCCGTGGGAGATTCCCGTTCTTCTTCGAGGATACGTTTGCGGGTTTGCTGAATGTATTGACGCAGCGGGTC
>NZ_LWEZ01001151.1:0-23899 GCF_001634945.1 Alcanivorax sp. HI0044 | reverse complement strand
CGTCGGTGGCAAATGGCTGGTTTCGCCAATCACAACCCCGTCGCCACCGGTATCCAGAACAATGTCATGGGTAAACGGCGTCGCCCCGACCAGTTCAACACCAATGTTGTCTGTCACCATGTAAGCGAACGTCAGCCCCAGCTGGGTATCATCGTCCACATCGACCTCTAGCCCGCCAACCGCTGGCAATGCCGGATCGAACGCATCACTGCTAACATCAGGGACAACCTTGATGCCCCCCATGCGTACAATGAAATCACCGGATTCATGTGCCATCGCAGGCCCGGCCAACAATACTGATGACAACATCAGCACACTTTTTCCCTGTCCGCGCAGTTTCATACTCTTCCCCTCTGTTAACAAAACCCGGAGTGAGTCCCCTCACAGGCCATCACGGCACCATTGAACGCCACACTCGGGTGTCAAGCATTGCGCTGCATCAATAAAGCATCAGGCTCCCGCCCAGCTGCCTGCCAAATGCTGTCGCAATACTTCACGGGCCCGCCCCCACCCGTAACGTTTGCACTAGCGCCCCTGGCAACAGTCTTCCCGGTTACATACAGTGTCGTACGAATGCCGCAATATGGTTGTCAGAGCGGTGGGCTCCGCCGCGAAACAGAAACCTGCGTGATATACACCAGGCCCAGGATCATTCCTAATATTCAGAACCGAATAACAATGAGGTTGTATCACCATGCCCTCCGACGCACTGATTAGCGCACTGCGCGATGCCCACAAGGCACATCTGACCCAACAGCTGCAGGCCCCGGAACATTGGCAGGGCCTCATGGCCCAGGCGGGCGACCTGCTTATCGACATTCCGCTCGGCAACCTGGTAGATCAGGACAGCCTTGTACAGGTCGTGGATCAGTGGCTACAGGAAGCGCTCAGTGCCCGCGGATTGCAGGACGTCATACGCGACGTGAGTCTTGCCGTATGGGAAGCCGCAGAACAGGATGACGCCACCATTGGTGAGCTACTTCGTGAAGAACACTTCGAGGCCATTCTTGAGCAGGTCCTGAAACTGCAAAGCCTGCGGGAAAAAGCCATTCACGCGGCCATGAACCATCCACTGGTCAGCGAAATGGTCAGCGAAATGCTTTATACCGGCATCAAGAATTTCCTGCTGGAAGAAAATGCACTGGCGAAACTGCCCGGTGTTAGCAGCATGATGAAGATGGGCCGCAAAAGCATGGTCGGCAAAGCCATGGGCGGCATGGAGGAATCCATTCGCACCTACCTGCAGAAGAATATTCGCGTCACCCTGAAAACCGGTGAGCAATGGCTGAACAAGCAATTAACCAACGAGCGAATTCAACAACTGGCGCGTGATGGCTACCGCCGCGCTGCCCCGCTTAAACCCGCGAATTACATGAAGATGGTACCTGAAGGCGCCGTGGCGGAAGTGGTGGCGCAAAGCTGCGCGATCACCGATGAAAGTGCCCGCCTGGCCTACACACGCCGCCTGGTTAGCGTAGGTATCCATGCGGCCGTGGCATCGCTGATGGATAAACCGCTGAAAACCGTCCTTGAGGGCATGCAGATCAGCGAAGAGCGGATCCGCGAGTTCGCCACGCCGGCCTTGGCACAGGGCGCCACTGTTCTGGTTGAACAAGGCGTACTGGAACCCTTCATCGAATGGGTATTGGACGATTTCTATCAGTCCGAGGCGTGTAAAAAGATAATTGACAGTTGATAGTTGACAGCTACGCGAGAAAGACAGACTTGATTTGAAACCTAAGAGGCCGCGCCCAAACCATGGGCGCGGCCTTTTTGTTTCCGAAGGAACACAACACAACCGCGAGGGGTTTAGCTGTTAACTATCAACTGCTAGAGAAACGACTCCGCATACTCCGCCAGCTTGGACCTGGGCACCCCGTTCAGCTGCACCGAGCCACCATGCTCGAACCGTTTGAATCGTTCGGTCATGTAGGTCAACCCGGAACTGGTTGGCGACAGGTAGGGCGTATCGATTTGCGCCAGGTTGCCCAGGCATACCACCTTGGAACCTTCCCCGGCCCGGGTAATGATCGCCTTCATCTGGTGAGGTGTCAGGTTCTGGCTTTCATCGATCAGGATCAGGGATTTCTGGAAACTGCGCCCGCGGATGTAGTTCATTGCCTTGAACTGAATGTTGGCCCGCTCTTTCACATATTGAATGCTCCCGGACGGGTTTTCATCGTTCAGGTGCAGTGCCTCAATGTTGTCATTGATCGCTCCCAGCCACGGGTCCATTTTTTCCTCTTCCGTGCCTGGCAGAAAGCCATGATCTTCCGCCAGTGGTGGTGTGGAGCGGGTGGCAATAATCTTGTTGAAGCTCTTTTGCTCCACAGTCATTTCAATGGCCGCTGCCAGGGCCAGAATGGTTTTCCCTGACCCGGCCGCCCCGGTCAGGGTGACGATGTGCACATCCGGGTCCAACAACATCTGCAGGGCAAGGGCCTGCTGAATGTTCATCGGTTTCAGTCCCCAGGCCTCTTGCTCCATCAGACTATCCGCCTTGTAATGGCGGAGTGTCACCACACCGTTATCCACCGTCATCACCCGGCCAACAAAGCCTTGTTCATCGATGATGTACTGATTGGGATAGACCTCTTCACCCAGAATTTCACTGACCAACAGCCCGTGTGACAGATGATGCAGGGTGTCCACGCCCACCTGCTCGGTTTCCACCTGGGTGACCTGATCCCAGAACGAGCCAGGCACTTCAAAATAGCCCCGGGTCAGCTGCTTGATGTCCGACACCAGTTGGTCGTTGTGATAATCCTCCGACTCGATACCACAGGCCCGCGCCTTGAGGCGCATGTTGATATCCTTGGTTACCAGAATATAGCGGCGATCCGGAAACTGGCTCTTCATGGCAACCACATCATTGATAATGCGGTTGTCATTCAGGTCATTGGGCAGCGGCGCAGAGGCTTTGTTCTGCTCTGCCATCAGGACTGTCAGCGTGCCCTGGGGCGCGTTGTCGCCACCGCGGGGAATCGGGATCCCTTCTTCCACCTGCTGCGGAGTCGCACTGCCCAACACCTTGTCGATCTGCCGAATCGCGGCTCGGCAATCCGCCGCCGTATGCGATTTTCCGCTCTTGAGCTTGTCCAGTTCTTCCAGCACCGTCATCGGGATCACTACCCGGTGTTCCTCGAAATTGAGTAATGAATTGGGATCGTGGATCAACACATTGGTATCAATGACGTAGGTTTTTTTCTGGTCTTCTTCGAGGGTTGAGCTGTCGTTCTGGCTGGCGCTTGCGTGGTTAATGGAAAGGGTGTGGAGTCTGGCCGCGCGCTCTTCCATGCGTATCCCCTGTGCAGGTTATTACGGTACGGTTGATTCGTTTTGGCGGCTGTAGCTTGGACGTCAGATCTGGACTGCGAGAGTGACGCCTGCGCCTTGCCGCCACGGTTTAAGCCCTTTGGCGGTTCAGTTGCATTAAGCTGTTTCAGCTTTTGATCGCGATCACTCCCACAAAGGCGGGATTGGAATTACCATAACCCAGCTTTTCACAAACGATCAATAGTCCATTGCGCAATCTTTTTGTCTCCTTGCGTTCATCGTGGGTAACGCTGTCGTGGGTGTTGCCGGCCAGACCTTCGTTTCAGCCGGATATTTTCTGTGATAAAAGCGGGCTGACCCGGATACAATTGAAACCTGAATCAACGCCGGCCAACGCAAAAAGGAGACTCCATGTCGCTTGAACATCCCCAGGTCATGATGCCGCCACCCGCCCTGTTCCTGGGTGGACTGCTGATGGGGTATGGGCTGGACCGTGCGCTGTCCCTTCCGGCGGTACACTTCCCGGGCCAGCAGTGGGTCACACTGGTGCTTGTGCTTGTGGGTATCGGGCTTGCCGCCAGCGCAGTGATTCAGCTGCGCCGGGCCAGCACCACACTGATGCCCCACCGGGCAGCCAACACTCTGCTCACCGGCGGCGTGTTTTCGCTCAGCCGCAACCCGATCTACCTGGGCTTTGCCTGCCTGCACCTGGCCATGGCCCTGGCTCAGCACAGCACCGGCATGCTGGTGATGTGGGTGCCTGTCATCTGGGTTATCCAGCAACATGTGATTGCGGCGGAAGAAACGTTTCATGCCCAGCAGTTCGGTGAGCAATGGCAGGCATATCGGAAAAAAGTTCGGCGCTGGCTGTAAAGTTACCGCCATCCTCATGGCTCAGTTCGTCCAAGGGCAGTGCCGACTTTAACCACTCCACAGGCCCCAGCTTGCCATGCTGAAGGCGCATATGCCGCGAACCAAAATGACCAGGCACCAGGGTGCTTGGCCGTATATCCAGCGGTAGCCAGCCAAGGCGGCGATAGAGTTCAGCCACCAGCTCGGAACAAAACCAGCCTCTCTGGTCCGGCCGACGGGTAAACCCGGTGAGCACGTCCAGCGCATTACAAAGCACATAATTTTTGTAGGGCCGATGCAGAAGTCGACGCGCCATGCGCGCCACCATCCGGCGCTGACGCTCGGAGAGGTCCGGGCCGTGCCGGCGACGCACTGCTACGGCCCCCGGGTAATCCCGGATTTTTCTGTGCAATGGAACAAGCGCAACACCGGCAACCGGGTGCCCCAGGGTCACATCCGGAGACTCACTAAGCGTAGTGGACTCCAGCACCAGCGGTTCCGGCTGGCCGGGCAGGTGGAGCACCATGCCAATGTGACTCCAGGGGCTGCGGGTGAACACCCGGATTACATCACTGGTAAAACCCCGACCGGAGAACAGCAGCAGGTCACCGGTGCGCAAGGTATCAACAGAATCGTGAGGCTGAATGTCTGGCTTGGCCACAGTCGCCCTTCCGTTGTGATGACATCCGGACGAAGCATTCCGCCCGCCAGGTGATGAAACATCCTGTCCTTCACGCTAGAAACCCGCCATGACAGTCTGCTGACAGCACGATCACACTTTGGTGAAAGGAAAAAGAGAGCCCAGGCTTCCGTCTTGTGGCTTCTGTCGTCACATTTCTGTTACCCAGTGCCGTTAAGGTAAGCGTCACTGTGGATGAAAGTGACCTATGGAAGAAAAGCTCTACCTGCTGCAACGCCACCTGCCGGAACTGCTGGAACTGGATGCATTAATCCGTCACGGGGAACGGCATTTGCGTGTCAACACCGTGCATCAGGTACCCATGGGGGAATTGACCCTGCCCGTTCATGTCATCGAGCTGGGAAGCCGCTCCCCCAACGCACCGGTGGTGGGTTTCTTCGGCGGAGTCCACGGCGTGGAACGGATCGGCAGCCAGGTGCTGATGTCCTGGCTGCACAGCCTGATCCATCGACTGCAATGGGATGACCAGCTTCACCGGCGACTGGAAAAAGTCCGCCTGGTGTTCATGCCCATGATCAACCCTGGCGGAATCTGGCGCCGCACCCGCAGTAACCCCAATGGCGTGGACCTGATGCGCAACGCTCCGGTGGACGCCATGGGCAAAGTCCCTTTTCTGGTAGGCGGTCATCGCATCAGCAGGCATTTACCCTGGTATCGGGGAAAAAGCGGCGAGCCCATGGAGCCCGAGGCCCAGGCGGTGATCCGCACCGTGCGAGAGAAGCTGTTTTGCTCACCGTTCTCCATGAGCCTGGATTGCCACAGCGGCTTTGGCCGCCGTGACCGGGTCTGGTGCTGCTACGCTCGCAGCCACCGGCCCATTCCACATATCGCCGAGGTATACCGGCTCAAACAGGTCTTTGAGCAGACCTATCCGAATCACCATCCCTATCTGATCGAACCCCAGTCGATTAACTACACTACCCACGGGGATCTCTGGGATTACCTGTACGACGACGCCCAGGAACAACAGCCGGATCACACCTTTCTGCCCTTCACCCTGGAAATGGGATCCTGGCTCTGGGTGCGCAAGAACCCGCGCCAGATGCTGGATTTCTTCGGTTACTTCAACCCGATGATCAGCCACCGCCACCACCGGGTGCTGCGCCAACATTTGCCCTTCTTCGAGTTCCTCACCGCCATGGCCAGCAATGCCGGCAATTGGTTGCCCACCCCGAAGGAAAAGCAACGCCTCACCCGCCAAGCCATTGAGCACTGGTTTAGGGCCTCTTAACACTACCGAGATGACACCTGATGCTTTGCGTGCGTCGCGCTAGTTGGCCCCAGCCTTGCATTGACCCGGGCATGCCCGGTGCCCAAAATTGGATCACTTTGACTCAAGGCACCGCCGAATCACGCTCTGCTTGCTCTGCATTGCCTTATACTGAGCACAACCCAACAGGAATTTTCTATGAAATACCTCGTGACTGCCTGTGCATTCTTGCTGGCCGGCTGCCAACACCTGAACTATCAACCCCCCAGCGGTGACGATACCGCCACCGTCACCTTCACTGGCAACAGTATTTCTGCCCAGCCAATGGTGTGTGTCCCCGGAAAAGGCTTCAAATCCACAGAATATGCCCTGACAAGCAGTGGCAGCGAGGCGCTGGGCGATCTGCGCGAAGCCCTCAAGAAAAGCCCGCAAGTCACTACCACCGTCACCGCAGGGGAGCCCACCCGAATCGGCGTAGCCTTCAATCGCCCGGGCAATAACCATAGCCGCGATCGCTGTCAGGTTGCCCTGCTGTTCACGCCTACTGCCAACAGCAAATACAACGCCCATTTTGTTTACGAAAATGATCAGTGCGGGCTGTCGCTGCAAGACACGGCTGGCGGCTCAGCCGATGCGGTTCTGACCGATTGGGAATGCCCATAACTGCCGCACCAAAGCGGTGCCGAGCACCATTATCGTGCACCGCTTTCCTTTCTCCCCCTGCACGAACCTCCAAACACCCCACCTAAAACAAGCTAAATTATTGTTATAAAAAGAATAACAATAATTGGCACAGTCTCTGCAGTAACCCTGATGAGCCGAATTGGCGGTGCGTCACCTGCGCACACTGAACGAATTAGACTTGTTAAGAGGGTTGCACATGAAAAACGTATTTGGTCTGAAGAAAACCGTTCTGGCGGCATCAGTGATTGCTGCCAGCCTGGCCCCTGCCATTGCTGCGGCGGAAGTCAGCGGCACCCTGGGTGCATCCAGCCAGTACCTGTGGCGTGGTCAGCAGTTGACTGACGGCGCAGCGGTATACGGCAGTGTGGATTACGCCCACGCTTCCGGCCTGTACGCAGGCGCTTGGGCATCCTCTGAAACCGACGACACCGAGTATGACCTGTACGCGGGTTTTGGTGGCGAAGCCGGCGGCTTCAGCTATGACATCAGCTACATCGATTACAACTACACCTCCGGCGGCACCGGTGCCACTGATCCGGCTTCCAGTGCTGACTTCGAAGAAGTGCATGTGGGTGCAGGCTTTGCCGGCTTCAGCGCCGATGCCTTCATCGGGGTTGGCGAAGTAGGCCACGGCGACAACGCCGTAGACAACAAGGACAACTACTTCGCACTGGGCTACGGCTACGACAAATACGGTATTAGTGCAGGTTACTACGACTTCGATGGCGATCCGGAAGTCGATGGCACCCTGGC
The DNA here is from genome assembly GCF_001634945.1 of Alcanivorax sp. HI0044. Classification (NCBI taxonomy): domain Bacteria; kingdom Pseudomonadati; phylum Pseudomonadota; class Gammaproteobacteria; order Oceanospirillales; family Alcanivoracaceae; genus Alcanivorax; species Alcanivorax sp. HI0044. The sequence goes on along the minus strand of NZ_LWEZ01001151.1, from coordinate 16,424 downwards.
AGATTACACCCACGTGGATCTGAGCTACGCCGTCACCGACCAGTTCACCTTTACTGCGTCCAAAATCGTAGATCAGGAAGATGTTGCCGGCGAAGAGACCTGGGATGACGACGTCGTAATGAGCGTTTCCTACGAGTTCGCCCTGTAAGGCACAAGATCAAACACGCTCCTTCGGGCGACTGCGGTCGCCCACTGTTTACGCCGCAGGGCTCTCCCTGGTCCTCGCAAGCACGCAAGCAACCCTGCGGCGCTTTTTTCATTGACGCTACATGCCTCACGCTTCACGCAACACCCCTCACTTTTCTTTATCTCTTAATTGAAAAATACACCACCAGTGCATCATGGTCTGAAATTGGGGCCACCCCCTGGCTGCCATAGAGACTATCGTAACGACCCGCATTGCCACGACTCACCGCAACCTTGCTGACAGTGGTTTTCAATCCAGGTGACACCCAGATATGGTCCAGCGCTTGCGGCCGACAACGGTGGCGGAAACTGTAGCGCTCCTTTTCAGGCAAGAACGACCAAAGATTCAGCAAGCCCGATTGTTCAAACCGTTCATAGCTGTCAGAGAAACGACCTGCGTCCCGGGTCGTGTTGAAATCCCCCGCCACGATCAATGGCGAGGTCTGCATCGTTACCCAGTTGGCCAACAAGGCCGCCTGAGTCTGCCTTTTTTCATGAACCCAGGTTTTCTTCAAATTCCGCGCGCTGCGCCAATGCACCACCACGACCTTCGCAGCAAGCGGCGCTTCAAGAGTAACCACCAACGGGGGGCGTGAGTACAACGCATGACCATGGAATTGCTGGTCTGAAAAAAGAGCGCTCACCGACCCAATGTTAACCGGTGAGCGATACATTATTGCCACGTCCAAACCCGAAGGATCATTACCCTCACGCAGCGCTGAACGATACCGGTAACCACGCTGCGCCAACCGCTCCGCCAGCCGATCCAGCACTGCCTGGTTTTCCACTTCCTGGAGTGCCAGAACATGCGGCGCCTTCAGGTCTTCCACAATAAATTCCGCGACGGCATTCACCCGTGCCTTCAGCAACGCAGACGACACAGGGACATCCAGCTCGCTGTTCTTGTGGTCATCGCGCAGGCGCCACAGATTCAGGGTGGCCAGTGCCCATGTCTGGTCAGACGCTGCAGGCACACCACGGGCAGGCGCAAGCTGGGCACAATCGGCGGGCACCAACAGCGGAAAAATAGTGAGGACAATCAGAATGAGTAAACGCATGCAGGCAGTGTATGCGCGCCATCCTATGTGTAACAGAGGCGTACGAATAAACGCTTGTAGGTCGCATTAGCCCGAAGGGCGTAATCCGACATCATTTTTCTGCGGGAACGAAACGTAGCGGAACAACAGCCCCATCCCCACCAGACGCTACACTAACGTAAGGACAGGTACGCACCGGCACCGCAGAGCACCCACTCTAATCAACGGCCAAAAAAAACCCGCCGGAGAGGCGGGTTAAACAACACAGTCAGGGTCGATATACCACTTTTAATTGTGGCGTGACCTCTGTTTCGTCCACGTACCCGATGAAATTTCGATTACTGCCAATCAGCATTACCATCTCGCGATTGCTGGACACTTCCCGGGGCGGCATGCCACGGCCGGTGAAAATCATCCTGGCCCAATAACTTTTCATCTGCTCTGCGCTTTTGCCCAACACTTGCTGATAAAAGCTGGTGCGCTCAGTGCTTTTGGCTGGCAGATCCAGAGGTTTCAAGGCGACCCCGGACGCGCGGCGAGTCAAACCATTAAACAACTGGCGAACTTCGTCCTGGGTCAGCACGGTCAATTCGCTGCTGGCGGAAACCACTACAACCGGCTCGGCGTGCAGCGTGGCCGACAGCGTCAGGAGCAATGAAATTATCCATTTCTTCATTATCATTCTCCCTTAAAAGACCAGATCGGCGCTGAGACGCACAATGGTGGCATGATCATCTTCCATCTCTGCCCCCGGGTCGGTGACAAAGAACCCCGTGGTAGAAACCTCATCATCGGAGAAGTCGTAGTAGTAACTGAACTCCCCTTTCAGGGCGATGGAATCGGTGAGCGAGTAACGTAATCCCGCCGTCCAGCTTTTCTGCTGCTCGGCCAGGCCATCATTGATCGGGCCAGGCAAAGAGGAATCCAGATCACGGGGGTCCACTTCTGCCCAAGTCAGCAGCGGCATCCATTTGCCCAGGTACTTGCCCACACTCACATAGCCGCTTTGACTGCTGGGGTACCAGTTACCAAAGTCCAGCCGCGCTACCTCAGCAGACATGAACCAGCTGCCGTCATCATATTGCAGGCCCAGACCGGCGAAGTAGGTGTACACCTCGTCAAAGGACAACCCCAACGCGGTGGCAGGAATCAGCGCATCCAGATCATCCTGGCCCACGGACACATCCGCTGCGGTGTATGCCGCCCGCACGGTCCAGTCACGCCAGCGGCTGGTCAGATTCATACCGGCAAGATCGTCAGCCTGGTATTGCGCATTGTTGGTACGCGGCCCGCCATCCACAGTGCTGGAGCCCCAGAAGCCACTAAGCCGATGGCTGACCGGGCCGGTATTGAACCCCCAGGTCGCTTCCAGTGCTTCCATGGTTTTGATGGGCGCCAGCTGATACACCTCGGAAGGCAACGACACCCAGGGATAGGCATAACCCACATCCACATACTGTGAATGCAGATAGAACGGCGCCACAATACGCCCCGCCTTGACGCTGACGCTCTCGGTAACGTCGTAGTCCAGGTAGGCCCATTGCACTTCCGCATTGAAATCATCGGCCCCGGAGGCAAACAGCTGAACCACCGCCTCGGCCTTGTCGGTGAGCTGGGCGTTAAACTGCACGCCGGCACGGGTAAGGGAATCATGACTCCACTTATCACCGGAGCCATCGATGTAGCTGCCGTCCTCACCCAAGGTGGTGTCCGCCTCGGCACGGCTCATGCCGGCGGAGAGGAATCCATTGATACGCAGCCGCTCGGGCTGTGTCAGGCTGCTTTCAACCTGTTGCTGTTCCAGCTTTTCAAGGCGCTGCTGATACTCACGCAGCGTCTGCTCTACATCGCTATCAGCAGCACCAGCCCATAACGGGACAGCACCCAGCGACGCGCCGAGCAAGACGGACAATACCTTTCTCATAGTCTCCCCACAGACACTTCGTCTTTTTCATTAAAGTTTTACTACGACGAAAGAATGGCATTATCCGTAATTACGGTCGGGATTCAAGACTCCTCTGGCGCCTCGCGGCGCACCGGCAACGCCGAACACAGTGCGTCCCCTTCAGCCTGCAACAAGCAAACCGTGACCGACTCCCCGGGCTGCGGGACACGTTGCAGCTTCATCAGCATCAAATGGTCCCCTCCAGGTGTCAGGGAGAAAGAATCCCCCGGCGCCAGCATGATGTGGTGCAAGTGCCCCATCTTGCGCGTCCCGTCATCCAGGGTTGTCATGCTGTGCAGCATGGTATGGCCCGCAATATCACTGCGTGCCCCGGTAATTTTTACGCTGGTGTCCCCGTTGTTGGTTACGGTGAGGTACCCGGCCATGGTCGGCGATACCGGCGGCACCGCTCGCAGCCAGCCACCGGAAATACTCACGTCGGCGTTAGCGACGCCCGCACCCAGGGCCGCCGCCAGGGCCGCCGCCTGACATGCCGTTTTACAAAAGCGATTCAACATCCGCTACCACCTCATCAACTTTGAAATCCGCCGGATACAGCTTGCGCACCCGCGCCTGGTCATCCAGCAGGTAAATGTAATCACTATGGGTAAACAGGTACCCCTGCTCGTCAGCCTCCTTATCCTTGATAAAGACCACACCGTACTGCTTGGCGACCTCGCGAATTTGTTCCAGGCTACCGGTCAGGCCAATCATGTCCGCCTTGAACCAGGGCAGGTATTCCTTCAGGTGGGCCGCCGTATCGCGCTCGGGATCGAACGTAATGAACACCGGTTGTAACTGATCGGCCACCCCCTCTTCTTCCAAATGGCGATAAACCTGCGCCACCTGGGCCAATACCGCCGGGCAGATATCCGGGCAATGGGTGTAACCAAAGAACAGGATTGACACCTGGCCCTTCAATTTTTCCGCCTGAAAAGGCTCGCCATTCTGGTCTGTCAGGGTGAAATCACCCCCCAGCCTCGTATTCACTGGCAGGTCGCTTTCCTGCTTGCCACACCCGGCCAGCACCAACGCTGCCAGCAATGGCAGCACATACAGCAGTTTTCGCATGAATTCTCCGGTTCGCAGTTTGCAGCAGTCAGCGGTATAATCCGCGCCCATTTTCACTCTATTTGACGGTTAGGCAACCCATGGCACGTAAGCTGTTTATCCAGACCCACGGCTGCCAGATGAACGAGTACGACTCCACTCGCATGGTGGACCTGCTCGAATCCAGCCACGGCCTGGAGCCCACCGACAACCCGGAAGAAGCGGATGTGCTGCTTCTCAACACCTGTTCTATCCGGGAAAAAGCCCAGGAAAAGGTCTTCCACCAGCTGGGCCGCTGGAAAAAGCTGAAAGACGCCAAACCCGACATGATTATCGGCGTGGGCGGCTGTGTGGCCAGCCAGGAAGGCGATGCCATCCGCGACCGTGCACCCTATGTGGACGTGGTATTTGGTCCTCAAACCCTGCACCGCCTGCCCGGCCTGATTACCCAGGCCGCCAGCACCCGCGAGCTGGCCATTGATGTGACCTTCCCGGAAATCGAAAAGTTCGACAACCTTCCGGAACCCAGCGTAGACGGCCCCTCCGCTTTCGTTTCCATCATGGAGGGCTGCTCCAAGTACTGTACGTTCTGCGTGGTGCCCTACACCCGCGGCGAAGAAGTCAGCCGTCCGGTTCAGCCCGTGCTCAGTGAAATCCAGCACCTGGCGGACATGGGTGTGCGTGAGGTCAACCTGCTGGGCCAGAACGTGAACGCCTACCAGGGCGTGGGCGCCGATGGCGATACCCTGGATCTGGCCGACCTGATCCGCCTGATCCGTGACATCGACGGCATCGACCGCATTCGCTACACCACCAGCCATCCGGTGGAGTTTTCCGATGCGCTGATTCAGGTGTACGAAGACGTGCCGGAACTGGTCAGCCACCTGCACCTGCCGGTGCAATCCGGCTCCGACCGCATTCTCGCCATGATGAAGCGCAACCACATGGTGCTCGAATACAAGAGCAAGCTGCGCAAGCTCAAGCGCATTCGTCCGGACATTTCCTTCAGCTCGGATTTCATCATCGGCTTCCCCGGCGAAACCGACCGGGACTTCGAAGACACCATGGACCTGATCCATGATATCGGCTTCGACATGTCCTTCAGCTTCATCTACAGCGCCCGCCCCGGCACCCCGGCGGCGGACCTGCCCGACGATGTGGACGTGGACGTGAAGAAGCAGCGCCTGGCGATTCTCCAGCAGCGCATCAACCAGAACGCCCAGGACATCTCCCGCAAAATGGTGGGCAGCACCCAGCGCATTCTGGTGGATGGTTTCTCCAAGAAGGACCCGGGCCAGCTCAAGGGCCGCACGGAAAACAACCGGGTGGTGAACTTCCAGTGCGACGACACCGACCTGATCGGCAAGTTCGTGGATGTGACCATTGCCCAGGCGTACAGCAATTCCCTGCTGGGCAGCGATCCGCGCAACCCGGGCTAGCCCGGGCCTTGCCGGGCTCATATCGTTATAGCGATTCGTTCCACCCGAACAGCTTTTAATTAGCGTCTGGTTATATAGACTTGAACCTCATTCGTGTTGACCAACGCCGATCTATTTGTGAGGACAAACCATGCGTGTGTGGATTTCCGCTCTGCTGCTGGCCATCGCCGGCGCCGCCAGTGCCCAGCAGACCCTGCTGAACAGCTCCTACGATATCGCCCGTGAACTGTTTGCCGCCGTGAACCCGAAATTCCAGGCCCACTGGCAGGAAATGGCCGGCGAAGACGTCACCATCCAGCAGTCCCACTCCGGTTCCTCCAAACAGGCCCGCGCCATCCTGCAGGGCCTGAAAGCCGATGTGGTGACCTTTAACCAGGTCACCGACGTCAACGTGCTGCACGACAAGGGCAACCTGATCCCGGCGAACTGGAACACCCGCCTACCCAACAACTCCAGCCCCTACTACTCCACCACCGCATTCCTGGTGCGCAAGGGCAACCCGAAAAACATTCAGGGCTGGGCCGACCTGGCGAAAGACGACGTCAGTGTGGTGTTCCCCAACCCGAAGACCTCCGGCAACGGCCGCTACACCTACCTGGCTGCCTGGATGGCCACCAGTGATCGCCTGGACGGGGATGAAGAAAAGATCCGCGATTACATGGCCCAGTTTCTCGCCAACGTGGCGGTATTCGATTCCGGTGGGCGCGCGGCCACCGTCACCTTTGCCGAGCGTGAAATCGGCGACGTGCTGATCAGCTTCGAGTCGGAGGTGAACAACATCCGCAAGCAGTACGGCAGCGACGACTACGACGTGGTAGTGCCGAAAACCTCCGTGCTGGCCGAATTCCCGGTTACCGTGGTGGACAAGGTGGTGGACCAGAAAGGCACCCGTAAAGTCGCCACTGAATACTTGAACTTCCTCTACAGTGAAGACATTCAGCGGCTGCTGGCCGGCTTCAACTACCGGGTGCATAACGACACCGTGGTAAAGGAAACCGCCGACCAGTTCCCCCCGGTGAAACTGCTGGAAGTGGCAGACTATTTCGGCTCCTGGGCGGACGCCCAGAAGACCCACTTTGCGTCTGGTGGCGAGCTGGATCGCTTGCAAGCCAAGGCCCGGAGCCTGCGCTAAACCGCGCCAACAGACAGTGCCCCTACTGCGAACCCAACATTCCGTTTTACCCGGCTTCACGCTCAGCTTCGCGCTGAGCGTGTTGTTTATCTGTCTGGTGATTCTGGTGCCTCTGTCCGGACTTGCCATCCATGTTTCACAGATGAGCTGGGCCCAGTACTGGGGTGTGATTACCGACCCCCGCTCACTGGCCAGCTTCCGCGTGACCCTGCTGGCCGCCGCCGGCGCCAGCGGCATCAACGCCGTGGTCGGCCTGCTGTTGGCCTGGGTGATTACCCGCTACCGCTTCCCCGGCCGGCGCCTGATGGATGCGCTGGTGGACCTGCCGTTCGCCCTGCCCACCGCCGTGGCCGGGCTGACGCTGTCGGCCCTGTTTGCCGCCAACGGCTGGCTGGGGCAATGGTTTGAAGCGGTGGGAATCAGTGTCGCCTACACGCCTCTGGGCATCATGATCGCCATGAGTTTCACCAGCCTGCCCTTCGTGGTGCGGGCCGTGCAGCCGGTGCTCGAAGACCTGACGCCCGACGTGGAAGAAGCCGCCGCCACCCTGGGCGCCACGCCCATGGCCACCTTTACGCGGGTGATCCTCGCGCAGCTGATGCCAGCCCTGCTCACCGGCACTGCCCTGGCCTTTACCCGCAGTCTGGGGGAATACGGTGCGGTGATTTTCATCGCCGGCAATATGCCCTTCGAAACCGAAATCCTGTCGCTGCTGGTCAACATCCGCCTGGATGAATTCGACTACGCCGCCGCCAGCGCGCTGGCCTCGGTGATCCTGGTCGCTTCACTGGTGCTGCTCTTCGGCATCCAGCTGGTGCAGTCCCGTCTGACCCGTCGCTGGAAGGGGCACTGACCATGCATGAACGCCCCCGCCACTGGCATCAGTGGCTTCTTGTCATCGCAGCGTTTGCTGCGGTCGCCATCTTGCTGGTGATGCCACTGGCGCTGATTTTCACCGAAGCCTTCAGCCAGGGCTGGGCCATGGTGCAACAGAATCTGACCAACCCGGACATGCTCGGCGCCATCAAGCTGACCCTGATCGTCGCGTTAATCACCGTGCCAGTGAACTTGCTGTTCGGCATTCTGCTGGCCTGGTGCGTTACCCGTTACGAGTTCCGCGGCCGCAAACTGCTCAGCACCCTTATCGACATCCCCTTCGCCATGAGCCCGGTGGTCGCCGGGCTGTGTTATCTGGTGGTGTACGGGGCCCAGAGCGTGGTGGGTAACTGGTTCAGCGGCATGGGCGTGCAGCTCATGTTCGCCCTGCCCGGCATGGTCATGGTCACCGTTTTTGTTACCTGCCCCTATGTGGCACGGGTGCTGATTCCGTTAATGGAGTCCCAGGGCCAGCACGAAGAAGAAGCAGCCATCATTCTTGGCGCCTCCGGCTGGCAGGCTTTCTGGTATGTCACCCTGCCGAAAATCCGCTGGGCGCTGCTGTACGGGGTGGTACTCACCAACGCCCGGGCGGTGGGTGAATTCGGTGCGGTGAGCGTGGTCTCCGGCCTGATTCGCGGGCAGACCCTGACCCTGCCCTTGCTGGTGCAGATGTGGAATCAGGACTACAACACCGTGGGCGCCTTTACCGCGGCCGGCCTGCTGGCCGCCATGGCGCTGGTTACCCTGCTGCTGAAAACCGTGCTGGAATGGGCCACACAGCACAACACGGACAATGCCACTGAACAGAAAACCGAACAGGACACTCCATGAGCATTCGTGTCGAACAGATTCAAAAGCGTTTCGGCGATTTCACCGCGCTGGACGACATCAATCTGGATGTTCAGGAAGGCCAGCTGGTCGGCCTGCTCGGCCCCTCCGGTTCCGGCAAGACCACCCTGCTGCGCATCATCGCCGGGCTGGAAAAAGCCGACCAAGGCAAGGTGCTGTTCCACGGCAAGGACGTCACCAACCTGGACGTACGCAAGCGCAAAGTCGGCTTTGTGTTTCAGCAATATGCCCTGTTCCGCCACCTGACCGTGGCCGACAACGTGGCTTTTGGCCTGCGTATGCTGCCACGCAAGGAACGCCCCTCACGTGGCGACATTCGCCAACGGGTGAATGAACTGCTGGATCTGGTCCAGCTTGGCCACCTGGCCGGCCGCTACCCGGCCCAATTATCCGGCGGGCAGAAACAGCGCGTGGCCCTGGCCCGGGCACTGGCCCTGAAACCGGACGTGTTGTTGCTGGACGAACCCTTTGGGGCGCTGGATGCGAAAGTGCGCAAGGAGCTGCGCCGCTGGCTGCGTCATCTGCACGAACAAATTTCTGTCACCAGTATCTTCGTGACCCACGACCAGGAAGAAGCCATGGAAGTGTCGGACCAGGTGGTGGTGATGAGCCAGGGCCGCATCGAACAAATGGCCTCACCGCTCACCGTCTACGAGCAACCGGCCAGCCGCTTCGTGTTCGATTTCCTGGGGCACATCAATGCTCTGAAGGGGCACTACGACGGGCGCAGCTGGCAAGCAGGCAACGCGCAACTGCGCCTCACCACCGAAGGCGCCTGCCCGGATGGTGAACTCACCCTTTACCTGCGCCCCCACGAGGCGGACCTGAGCAAAACCCCCAGTGACAGCGCCAACCTGCCCGTCAAACTGGGCGCACGCAGCGTGTTTGGCGGCACGGTAACACTGGAACTGGAAGCGCTGGGCTGGCCGGCGGAGGTGATGGAAGTGGAACTGAGCCGGGACGCCTGGCAAGCGCTGGATGCACAACCGGGAGATACTCTGTTTGTGCATCCGCGCCAGCTACAGACCGTCACCTGTGACGGCAATCTGGGCCCCCGGGTTACACCTGCCTGATCGGTCGTCGACGACTACAGGGCCACAGCCCGCCCAATATACAGCACCGGGCCCGTTGGCCGGTCGCCAGGGGAGCCACCCGGCGGCTCAAGGGTCAGCTCAAACAGCTGTCCACTTTGTACCCCGCCAACCTGCGAAGCGGGAATCACCATCGGCTGACTCGGCTCCACCAACCCCAGCGACCGGGGCCCTCTGCCCGGGTCCTTCAGGGTCCAGAACTGCACACTGTGCTGGGCCGAGTAACGGTTTTCCACCAGTGGTTTCAGCTGCAAATCACCCGCGTTGGAGACGGTGATCTGCCACCCCGGCGACGACGCTTCGCCGGGAGCCTGCAGCACCACCGTGTACGCCGGGGCGTCCTGGCGCAGTGGACCAAGTAACAAGGCCACCACCACCAGTAACGAGGCGGTCATGGTCCGCCACAAGCCGGGACTCTGCCATGCCAGCTGCCACCATGGCCGGGCCAGCCCTGCCCGGCGAGCCACCCTGCGCCATAGCCGTGGCGGCAATGGTGCCGGCTCCAGCAGTTCCGTTGCCCCCAACCAGTGCTCCTGCCATTGGCTGGCCATTCGCGAGGCTTCAGCATCCCGATCCAGCCAGGCAGCAATTTCCTGCTGGCGCTGCGCATCATGCAAACCCAGCACGTACTCGGCTATCAGCAAATGCTGTCCTTGCCGGTCATCAGGGATCATAGCTGCAAACACGCCTGCAAGGTTTTCAGACCGGAACGGATACGGCTCTTGATGGTGCCAAGCGGCACCGACAGGGAGTCGGCAATCTGCTCATAGGAAAGCCCCATATAATACGCCATGAGAATGGGACGGCGACGCTCCACCCTTAATGTTTTAAGGCACTCAATCATGATTTTTCGATCACTTCCCGCCAGGTAACATTGCTCCGGGGACAAGCCCGGGTCCGGCCAATCCTGGTCCGGAAAATCACCCGCCGGATAACGGGAGTCTCGCCGATGCTGATTCAGCAAACGATAACGAAGCACCGCGTAAAGCCAGGAACGGGCACTCCCCCGTTCACGGCGAAAACGATTGGCGTTCTTCCAAACCTGGACAAAAGTATCCTGCAACGCATCCTCCGCTGATGCTGACTCACCGGTAAAGCGCCGGGCGAACGCCAACATGCGTGGCGCCTCGTTCAGGTAAAGCTGGTGGAATGCCTGTCGATCGCCACTGGCACAAGCCAGCATCAGGGCATTGCCAACCTCAAGATCTGGAGGGGTATCATCCATGAACACGTTTCCCAAAAGGGTGGTGGAAGCTTGATCCTCCACCACCCCACGAGAAGACTGTGTCAAGACGGCAGTGCTGACTTACTCCGGTGAGCGCGCCAGATCTTCACTGATCAGTGACACAGATTCCGGTGCCGACTGCATCCAGCTCAGCGACGGAGCCACATCGCCACCTGCGGAGTCCAGAATGTTATCGAAACGCAGCACCATACCTTGTGACTTTTCCGCCACATACAGGTGCTCGCCATCGAAAGCGATGTCCACCGGGTTACCCAACTGGGTGGCCCCGACCGCACTGTTGTCCTCGTCATCAATGCGTACCGACACATCGGTTACCCCGTCTGCCGTAGATGCGTCATTGAGCACATACAGCTTGCCATCAGTGGGGTTCGCGCCGCTGCCCACATCCGAGAGAATCAGCTGATCGGTTTCGGCCACATGGACGATGCCGTGCAGGTTGGTCGGCGCGCTAAATGCCACCCCACCCTCAGCCGGGGTAATCACCCGGTCCGCACCGCCACCGCCACGCTCGGTACTGTAGTCATCAAATACCGCCACGGTGCCATCGGTAAGCGCCACAAAGAGACGATCTTCCTCCGGGTCATAGTCAAGATCCCAGGGCGCCACACTCAGCATGGTGCTGAACAACGGTGGCACATCGCCACCGGCCTGGGCGCCGAACACCCGCACCGCCGGGCTGCCATTATCCGTCACCAGAACCCAGCCAAGCTGATCGGCCACATCAAAGCCCTTGGGTGAAGACAACCCGGTGCTTGCGCCTTCGATCACTCGATCCCGACTGGCACTGAACATCTCTCCGTCACGACCGGTGGCCAGGCGGTTGATCACGGCAAGCCCGGTGTCATAGGAAATATAGGCATCACCCATCTGATTGAAAGCCAGACTTTCCCGGTCCAGTCCCGTGGTGAAACCGCGCTGCATGGCGCCCAGATCCAGATCCAGCACCACCACATCCGGATCGCCGGGCAGCGCCGGGGCATTACTGGTCACCGCCACCCCGGTAAAGTCGGTGCCGGTCTCATCAATGTCTGAGAGGTCTACCACCGGCTCCTGCTCAACCACCAGCGCCAGGGATTCCGGTTTGAGGCTGTCGACCACTTCATCCGGGGCCACATCACCGGAACTGCCCGACAGCACATCGTTGTAGACCAGGACGGCATCATTGGACTTTTCTGCGATGTAAGCCTTGTTGCCATCCAGCACCAAGTCCACCGGGTTACCCATCAGGGTCGCAGGCCCGGCCAGAGAACGGGACGGCGTCACACTGCCATTCGCCGTAGACGCATTACCGATCACATACAGACGCCCATCATCAGCCACGGCAGCATCACCCACATCGGTGATCACCAGAGTGTCGCTATCCGACTGGTAAGCGATACCGTGAATATTCGATACCGGGCCAGCAGAATCCGGGGTAATGGTACGGGAAGGCGTCGTCATGAAGCCGCCATCAACATAATCGTCCACCACCAACACGGTGCCATTGGTCATCGCCAGGAAGAGTCGGTCAGACGCTTCATCATAGGCCAGATCCCAGGCGTTGCCGGGCAGAGCCGTGCTGGCCAGTGGCACGGCATTCTCACCAGCAGCAGAGCCAAACACTTCCACGCTGTTGCCGCCCACATTGGCAGCCATCACCAGCCCGGCCTCATGGGCAATGGCGATCCCTTTCAGTGTCATGGACCCATTGGCCGGAAAAACCCGATCCAGGGTCGGTACTGCAGAGGCGTTATTATTCCGCTCCACGATCCTGTGCAGGGTTTGCAGGCTGCTCGGGCTGCCGCCACTGTCATTAGCCGCGTACAGATTCCCCAGCAGATCCAGGGCAATGCCTTCGTTGGCATCTGCATTGAAGGTTTGCTGCACGTTCAGACGAGCATCCAGCAGATCAACCTCCCCGGCGTTACCGCTACCGTTATGCATCACCAGCAGCTGGTTTCCCTCGCCCAGGCCTGGCCCGGGGACCAGGGAACGACGATCATCGTCTCCCCCACAACCAGCCAGCGCCACCGCCATGGCCAGCGGTGAAAGCCAAATAAAACCTTTGCCATTCGCATTCATGCCTTCTCTCCTTGATGGATATCCATTCCGGCCAGCAGGCCGGGTGGGCAGGACCCTGAGTCCTGCTTCCATTACCCGCAGAAGAAACCGGCGGATGTAACAGGAGGTAATGTTTTAGGTGATATGGGTAAGGCGCTTGTGGGAACCACAAACCACCGGTTGTCCGACAGGGACAAATCCTGCCTTGCTGGCAGGCCCCGGAATCGCTAGCCTGCAACGGTAATTTCGCTTCCCCGGAGCCTGGCTTCGGGGTATTCTGAAAGCCACCATAACAGCCCGAAGGGCCACCTTTTCCATCTTGGACACACCACTCGTTTCACAGCACATCAGCCTCGAACCCAACGATTCCCGTCGACTGGCCAGCCTCTGTGGCCGCCTGGATGAGCACGTCAAGCAGATCGCGCAGCGCCTGCACGTGGAAATCCTCAATCGCGGCAACCAGTTTCACCTGGCCGGAGACGCCGACGCCGTGGATGCGGCCGGGGCCATTCTCAGTGAACTCTACGACCAGACCCGCGACGGCACCGAGCTGACCCCGGAAATGGTGCACCTGCACCTGCAACAGTCCAACGTGGCTGACCAGGCCGGTAACGCCCGCGCAGACAACACCGTGCCGTTTCCCGGCGAGGACGTACTGATCCGTACCAAACGGGTACGCATCAAGCCCCGCGGCGCGCACCAGCGCGAATACGTCAAACAGATCCGCAAACACGACATCAATTTCGGCGTGGGCCCGGCGGGTACCGGCAAGACCTGGCTGGCCGTAGCCTGCGCCGTGGATGCCCTGGAAAAAGCCGAGGTGCAACGCATTCTGCTGGTGCGCCCGGCGGTGGAAGCCGGTGAAAAACTGGGTTTTCTGCCCGGCGACCTGGCGGAAAAAATCGATCCCTATCTGCGCCCGCTTTACGATGCTCTCTACGAGATGATCGGCTTTGAAAAAGTGGCCAAGCTGATGGACAGAATGGTCATCGAAGTGGCGCCGCTGGCGTACATGCGCGGGCGCACCCTGAACAACAGTTTCGTGATTCTGGATGAAGCCCAGAACACCACCCCGGAACAGATGAAAATGTTCCTTACCCGGATCGGCTTTGGTACGCGCGCGGTCATTACCGGCGACGTAACCCAGGTGGATTTGCCCCGCCATCAACGCTCCGGCCTGGTCAACACGCTGGAAGTGCTGGACGGAGTCAAAGGTATCGGGGTGACCCGGTTCGATAGCCGCGACGTGGTTCGCCACCCGCTGGTTCAACGCATTGTAGAGGCCTACGACCGTCATGAGCGGGATACCGACACCGACCGTTGATATCCAGTGGGCCAGCGACGCCCCGGACGCCCCCGACGAACCCCATTTATGTGAATGGGTACGCCATGCGGCCATTGCCGCAGGAGGTGTGGTGGGCGACATTACCCTGCGCATCGTGGATGAAGACGAGATTCGCACCCTCAACCGTGACTACCGCGACAAGGACGCTCCCACCAATGTGCTGTCCTTTCCTTTTGACATGCCCGAGGGGCTGCCGGAAGGCGCGGTAGAACCGCTATTGGGAGACATCGTTATCTGCGACGCGGTGGTACGGCGCGAAGCCAGCGAACAGCACAAACCGCTGGATGCCCACTGGGCGCACATGGTCACCCACGGTGTGCTGCACCTGCTGGGTTATGATCATATTGACGATGACGATGCCCTCGTCATGGAAACCCTGGAAATCCGCGCCCTCGGTGAGCAAGGCTTTCCTGATCCTTACAGTCCTGTGCAGGAAGACAGCCAGGCGCAACCTGAAAACACGGAGTTTAATCCCTGATGTCGGACGATTTTTCGGATAACGGTACCAGCCGAAGTTGGTTGGAGCGTGTCGGCCAGTTTTTCTCACCCACTCCGGGCGACCGGAGCGAATTACTGGAACTGATGCGCTCCATGCGCGACACCCACATCATCGACGGCGACACCCTGGGCATCATCGAAGGCGCCATCTGCGTGGCAGACATGCAGGTGCGTGAAATCATGATTCCCCGCTCGCAAATGGTCAGCATCAAGGCCAGCTCCGACCCAAGGGATTTTTTGCCCACCATTATCGACTGCGCCCACTCCCGCTTCCCGGTACTGGGCGACGACCCGGATGAAGTCATCGGCATCCTGCTCGCCAAGGATCTGCTACCGTTAATCCTTGATCCCGCCCGTATGGAGCGTTTTGCGATCAAAGATCACATCCGTTCGGCTATGGTAGTGCCAGAATCAAAACGTCTGGATTCGCTGCTGCGTGAATTTCGTATCAGCCGCAACCACATGGCCATCGTGGTAAACGAGTACGGCGGCGTGGCCGGGCTGGTTACCATTGAAGATGTGCTGGAACAGATCGTCGGCGAAATCGAAGACGAACACGATATCGAAGAAGACGACTACCTGATCAAGGATCTGGATAACAACGAATACACCGTCAAGGCGCTGACACCCATCGACGACTTCAACGAACACTTCCATTGCCACCTCAGCGATGAAGAGTTCGACACCATCGGGGGACTGGTGATGCAGAAGTTTGGACGCCTGCCAGGCCGTGATGAAAGCATCACCCTGGAAGGCTTCCGTGTCACCGTGCTCAGTGCTGACGGCCGTACAATACGACTGTTACGGGTGACACCGCCGGGGGATAACAACAATGACGAAACCGACCACGGCGCAGACAGCGACTGACCAGGCGGCACCTGCCTGGCGCACCCCCCCCTGGGTAATGGCGGTGCTGGCCATTACCCTGCTCGCCGGCCAGTTCTTCAATAACGGCAACGCCGTCCAGCCCGTTCTTGGCTGGTACCAGAACGGCGGCCTGAAAACCCTGGAATGGGACAACTACCTCTCCTGGCTTCGCTTCAACAATCAAAGCGACCTGTCACAACGGCTGGAACAAAACGCAGGCATGGACGCCCACGTCTACGGCGCCGCCCTGTTCGCCGACGACTTCGTGACCGACAGCAAACGCCGCGCCCGGGATTTCTGGTCGTCCGCCGAGATCGAACAATGGAACCGCCTGCGCGAGCAGATTCCCGCACAAGTGGCTGCCAGCAATCTGTACCGCTGGGGCCTGCCGGACAGCTCGCCGCGCCCGGCCCGTTTCTTTACCGCACCGTTCACCGGCGGTTCGCTCTGGTTGAGCCTGGCGACCCTATTGCTGCTGGCACCGCTGGCCCCCACTCTGGAGCGCCGCCTTGGCCATGGCCGGGTATTCGCCCTGTGGATACTCGGCTGCCTGCTCAGTGGCTTTGGCTACCTGTTGCTGGCGAGCCCGGGGCAGATTCCGTTCCACGGTGCCACGGCACCACTGCTGGTCTGGTTCGGCGCTTTCTTTGGCCTGCAACGCAGCACCCTGCAACTGCCCCTCTGGCACCCCAAACACAGGCAGTGGCAACGCTTGCCGGTATCCCCCTACACCTTGCTGCCCCTGCCCGTGGCGGTCATGGCAGCGTTGGCTCTGTTCAGCACCCCGTTGCTCGCCAATCTCAGTGCGGGCATCGCCGCC
>NZ_LWEZ01001150.1:0-7929 GCF_001634945.1 Alcanivorax sp. HI0044 | reverse complement strand
GCGGTAGCCGCGAACATGATCTGGAAAAGGAGCATGGCCCAGGTACTGCCATCGGCCTGGTTGAGCATGAATTGGTCCTGCCCGAACCAGCCATTGGTGCTGGTGCCGAACATCAGCCCGAAACCCACGGCCCAGAACACCAGTGTGCCGACACACAGGTCCATGTAGTTCTTCATGACCACGTTCAGTGAGTTCTTCGCCCGGCTCAGGCCGCTCTCAAGCAGTGCAAAACCCGCTTGCATGAAGAACACCAGCGCCGCAGCGATAGCAATCCAGACTGTATCGGTGGCGGTCAGGGTGTCGGCGTTGGCGAACTCGGGAAGAATCAGCAGAGAAAGCCAGTGATAGCGTCGCAGCAGCATAGTGGTGAATCCCATTCGTCATTGGTGATGAGAAGAGGGGACTGCAACCGCTGTGCCAGCGCGTATAGCCGATAGAATCAGGGCTTCTTAGTTATTTTGTATTAACAGGCGCCCTGTTGTGGTGCTGAGGTTGTTTGTGGTGCGCGGGGTGCCCTATGCGGTGGCATCCACGGGCTGGCTTATCTGCCGGATAAGCTGGAGCTGTCGTTCAGATACTTTTTGCACCGACAGGCGAGGTCGCACCACCAGCTCCATGTCAGCAAATTCGGGGTGATGCTTGATCTGTTTCAGTGTTAATGGCTGAGGGTATAGGCAGGCAAACTGTATATCGGCCTGGTACCAGCGGGGCATCTCACGGGTGCTGCGTGGGTCATAGCCATCTGAAGCAGGGTCAAACTGGGTTGGATCGGGGTAGGGGGCGCTGGTTACGCGAGCTTCGCCAACGATGGCGGGCACCGCACAACTGGAATGGTAGATCAGCACCGTATCGCCGGCTTTCATTTCATCGCGTAGCCGGTTGCGAGCCTGGTAGTTGCGCACGCCATCCCAGCCACTGGTGGCATTTTTGCTGTTGCGCAGATCATCGATGCTGAAAGCATCCGGTTCTGTTTTTAATAACCAGATAGTGCTCACTCCTGAGGATGATGTTTGAGAAGGCACTCTTTGGCCTGGTTGATGCTGCCACAAATGTAAACGGGAAAGGCCGGCTTGTTAAGCTTCAACATCATATTGGCATAGGTACGGTTGAGTATACTTTCCAGGACCATGGCCTTGGCCTCGGTAATTTGCGCAAAATCCTCGCCACAGGAATAGCGCGCGGCGGTGTAATCCAGCCCTTTGATTTGGCCGACGTAGATGGTGAGCTGTTTACGCTGTTGGTGCTGATTGAACAAACGTAGCCGCTGCCGGTAAATGGACAATTGAACGCGCATATCCACCTGGGTGCCTTTCTTTAGCTCGACCAGGGCGAAGGGGCCCTCCTGCGTTACCGTAACCGCACTCATTACTGTCCCTTTACTGCAAGCGTGACAGGCTTTTATAACCGATTCTGTGCTAATCTTCAGCGCTTCTTTTTGCTGGTGTTCGTCAACGGTGCAGGATCAGGGGTGATCGGCGCAGTTGTCAGTAGCGTGTTGGTGGAGGTAGATGCGTGATCAGTTCGCAACAACAGAATGAGGCCATGGCCGCCCTGCAAACTGTCCGCGACTGTTTGCGTTTCGGCGAAAGCATGCTGCGCAGTGGCGGGGTGTTCTTTGGCCACGGTAACGATGACCCCTGGGATGAAGCCCTGGCGCTGTTGATGCATCAGCTGGCGTTGCCTCTACAGAGTGACCCTCGGATTCTCGATGCCCGTTTGCTGCCCTCTGAAATCAGTGGGTATGTGAGTCAACTGGTTAAGCGGGTGAATGATCGTGTCCCGGTTCCTTATCTGACCCATGAAGCCTGGTTTTGCGGCCTGCCGTTCTATGTGGATGAGCGGGTGCTGATACCGCGTTCGCCGCTGGCCGAGCTGATTGAGCAGTCCTTTACGCCCTGGGTCGATCCTGAGCGAGTGCATCGGGTGCTGGATTTATGCACCGGTAGTGGCTGTATCGCGATTGCCTGTGCCTACGCGTTTGAGCATGCGCAGGTGGATGGCAGTGATATCAGTGCCGAGGCCCTGGCCGTGTGTGAGGAAAACATCCAGCGTCATGGGCTTGGCGAACAGGTGCGGGCGCTACAATCCGATGGGCTGGCCGCGGTGGATGGCCCCTATGACCTGATTGTCTCCAACCCGCCCTATGTGGATGCCCAGGATATGGCGAATCTGCCAGATGAGTACCGCCATGAGCCGGAGCTGGCGCTGGCGTCTGGAGATGACGGTCTCGACTTCACGCGCCAGCTGTTACTGGATGCACCGGATCGGCTCACTGAAGACGGTGTGCTGATTGTGGAAGTGGGCAACAGTTGGGAGGCCATGCTGGCGGCTTGGCCCCAGGTGCCGTTTTTCTGGTTCGAATTCGAGCGCGGCGGGCATGGGGTGTTCATGCTTACCCGCGCACAGCTGCTAGAATACCGTGATGACCTGCTGGCTCATTGAGGCAGCCTTGCTGAAGAGCACCTTGTCAGCTTAAAGCGATTTAACGGGTTTTCGTGGCAGAGCATTGATTTCAATAATTTTTTAAGAGGGGCAGCATGTCCGGTAACAGTTTCGGTGAGCGTTTTCGCATTACCACCTTCGGTGAAAGTCATGGCCCCGCCCTGGGCGCTATCGTGGACGGTTGCCCCCCAGGCCTGGAAATCAGTGAAGCGGACCTGCAGGTTGAGCTGGACCGCCGTAAGCCGGGTACCAGCCGTTATACCACCCAGCGGCGCGAGCCGGATCAGGTAAAAATCCTCTCCGGGGTGTTCGAAGGCAAGACCACCGGCACGTCCATTGGCTTGCTGATTGAGAATACCGACCAGAAATCCAAGGATTACTCCAACATCGCCGGCACGTTCCGGCCTGGCCATGCGGATTACACCTACACCCAGAAATACGGTTTCCGTGATTATCGCGGCGGCGGACGTTCCTCTGCCCGGGAAACGGCCATGCGCGTGGCCGGCGGCGCCATTGCCCGCAAATTCCTGGAGCAGCGCCTGGGCATTCGTATCTATGGTGGCTGCACCCGGATTGGTGATGTGAAGGCCGAGTCCTGTGACTGGTCGGCGGTGAACAACAATCCGTTCTTCTTCCCGGATGAGAGCAAGGTGCCGGCCCTGGAAGACCTGATCAATGCACTGCGCAAAGACGGCTCTTCCATCGGTGCCCGCGTGGAAGTGTTTGCCGATGGTGTGCCGCCCGGTTGGGGCGAGCCGGTTTTTGATCGCATTGACGCGGATCTGGCCAAGGCAATGATGTCCATTAATGCGGTGAAAGGGGTGGAAGTCGGTGACGGCTTTGCCGTGGTGAATCAGCGCGGCGAGCAGCATCGCGATGAAATGACCCCGGACGGTTTTTTGAGTAACCATGCCGGCGGCGTGCTGGGTGGCATCAGCTCCGGGCAGACCGTTCGCGTGGCCATGGCGCTCAAGCCTACTTCCAGCATTCTGATTCCCGGCAAGAGCATCGGACTGGACGGTGAAGCTGCCGAGGTGGTGACCAAGGGGCGCCATGATCCTTGTGTCGGGGTCCGTGCTACGCCCATTGCCGAAGCCATGCTGGCTATCGTGCTGATGGATCATTATCTGCGCCACCGTGGCCAGAACGGGGATGTGGTGCCGCCGTTCGCACCGATTCCGGGCTGAGACAGCGCCAGACGCTGGAGGCTTGAGGCCAGACAAAGAAAACGAAAAGACGCTTTAGGCGAAGAAAGGCGGTTTTATGCTGATTAGCGTCAGGCGTCAGGCGTCACCCCAGTCAAGCGCAAGGTTCCTCTTTCATGCCCTATTATTGGCGCCTTTCCGGCTTCTACTTTTTTTACTTCGGTCTGCTTGGCACGTTGGTGCCGTACTGGTCTCTGTACCTGAAAGACCTGGGCTTCAGTGCGGCTGCCATCGGCGCTCTGATGGCCATTCCCCAGCTCACCAAAATCGGCGCTCCAAATCTGTGGGGCTGGCTGGCTGATCGTAGCGGCCAGCGCCTGCGTATCATTCGTGCCGGCAACCTGCTGGCGGCCATCGTATTCCTGCCCGTGTTCTGGGTGGATACGTTTTGGTCCATGGCCGCGCTGTTGGTGTCTTTCAGCTTCTTCTGGAACGCGGTACTGGCACAGTTCGAAGTGCTCACTCTGCAATCTCTGGGTCGCCAGTCCCACCGCTACAGCCATGTGCGGTTGTGGGGGTCGGTGGGCTTTATTGTGGCGGTGTTGGTGCTGGGTGAAGTCCTGGACCGGGCCGGTACGCAGGTGCTGCCCTGGGTGCTCAGCGGGCTGTTGTGGCTACTCTGGCTGGGAACGCTGACCCTGCCTGCGGGCAATGCACCGCGAGCGCAAGCCGGGGGGGAGGGAACATCAGTCTGGCAGATCCTGTGTCGCCCGGCGGTAAGCCTGTTTCTGGTGGCGGCTTTTTTGATGCAGCTGTCTCACGGGCCGTACTACACTTTTTACAGCATCTATTTGGAAGACCTGGGCTTCAGCAAGTTCATTGTCGGTTTGTTGTGGTCTCTGGGGGTGGTGGCGGAAGTCGGGCTGTTCCTGATCATGCATCGCCTGCTGGCACGCTTTCATATCCCCTGGCTTCTGGTGGTAAGCCTGCTGCTGGCGTCGCTGCGCTGGCTGATGATTGGTGTTGCTGGCGATGCCCTGTGGCTGTTGGCGCTGGCCCAGCTGCTGCATGCGGCCAGCTTTGGCAGCTTTCATGCCGCCAGTATTGCCTGGGTGCACCGTCAGTTTGGGGAAGCGCTGGCAGGTCAGGGGCAGGCGCTGTACTCCAGCCTGGGCTTTGGCGCTGGTTGGGCTGCCGGGGCGGGCTTGTCGGGGTTGTTGTGGCAGCAATGGGGCGTGCTGTTGTTTGTTGTGGCGTCTGCGCTGGCGGTGGCGGCGGCGGCGCTTTTGGTTGTCGGTGGCGTTACCCGCGCGCCCCGCTAGGCGGCTGAGGCCGCCGCCTGCCGTGTGTTCACATAACCTGGCTACGCAGGGCGCGCAGGAAGGCCTTCGCCGCGTTGGACTGGCTGCGGGCCGGGTGCGTGACGACACCCAGCTGGCGCTGCGGCAGTGGCGCATCCACAGGCAGCTGCACCATGCCCCGATCCACCATGGTGGCGGGCAGCACGCTCCAGCCCAGACCGATGGACACCATCATGTGAATGGTTTCCAGGTAGTTGGTGGACATGGCGATATCCAGCTTCAGGTTATGCTCATCGAACAGCCGCTCCACGATGCCGCGGGTAAAGGTGATCGGTGAAGGCAGGATGGCGCTGTGATCGGTGAAGGCTTCTAGGGTCAGGTTTTCCTGCTTCGCCAGCGGGTGTTCCGGTGCGCACATGAACACCAGTGGGTCGTTCCAGATGACTTCGCTGTGCAAGCGCTCATCCGGCTGCGGGGGCAGGGTGACCACCCCCATTTCCAGCTCCCCGTGCAGTACACCTTCCCAGGCTTCTTCGGAATCGATGAAATGGATGTCCAGCTTCACCAGCGGGTAATCCCGGGAAAACTGGCGCAGAACCGGTGGCAGTCTGTGCAGTCCAATATGGTGGCTGGTGCCGATTCGCAATTTACCGCCCACTTCTCCGGATAAATCGTGAATGGCGCGGGCCATGTCTTCCACGTCCATCAGTACCTGGCGTGCGCGCGGCAGCAGTGAGCGGCCGGCTTCCGTCAGTTGGATCTGGCGGCCCACACGATCAAACAAGCGGGCCTCAAGCTGTTGTTCCAGCAGGGCAATCCGTTTGCTGATGGCAGGCTGAGTGATGTACAGGCGCTCAGCTGCGGCAGAAAATGAGCCGGTTTCGGCAACGGCCATAAAGGCTGTTAGCGTTGGGGTGTCGATCATTCCCGGGGCATCCACAGTGTCGGTACAGGGGATAATAATTGGTTATCTTAAAAATGAAAAATATGAATTGGATTTATTGATGGCGTAGTTCTACATTAATTACCAGTGATAAACCAGCCCCAGTGATAAACCCGCCTGTAGTTGTGACAATACGCTGCGGCACTACGCTACGCTTCAGGAGAAAGGCATGGCAGGCAAAACCCTCTATGACAAATTGTGGGAAGCCCACCTCGTTACCCAGCGCGAAGATGGCTCTGCGCTGATCTATATTGATCGCCAGATCATCCATGAGGTGACCTCGCCCCAGGCGTTTGAGGGCCTGCGCCTGGCGGGTCGTCAGCCGTGGCGGACCAGTGCCAGTGTGGCCACCATTGATCACAACGTGCCGACAACCCCGTTCAAGAGTGCCGCCGACATCGCCGATGACACCTCGCGGATTCAGGTGCAGACGCTGCAAGACAATACCCGTGAATTCGGTATCACCGAGTTCGGAATTGGCGATGTACGCCAAGGCATTGTGCATGTGATGGCGCCGGAGCAGGGTGCTGTGGTGCCGGGCATGACCGTGGTCTGTGGTGACTCCCATACCTCCACCAACGGCGCGCTGGCGTGTCTGGCCCACGGTATTGGTACCAGTGAAGTTGAACATGTATTGGCGACCCAGACGTTGGTGGCCAAGAAAATGAACAATATGCGGGTCTCTGTTGAGGGTGAGCTTGGCCCCGGTGTGACGGCGAAAGACGTGGTGCTGCATATCATCGGCGTGATTGGCACCGCTGGCGGTACCGGCTATGCGCTTGAATTTGCTGGTAGTGCCATGCGCAGCTTGAGCATGGAAGGACGCATGACGGTCTGCAACATGGCCATCGAAGCGGGCGCCCGTGCGGGCATGGTGGCAGTGGATGATGTGACCATCGATTACGTGAAAGGTCGCCCGTTTGCCCCGAAAGGTGCCGATTGGGACAAGGCCGAGGCCTATTGGCGCACCCTGGTGAGTGACGCGGATGCCCAGTTCGACGCGCAGGTGGATATCGATGCGGCGGACATCAAGCCCCAGGTGTCCTGGGGGACCAGCCCGGAAATGGTGGTGCCGGTGGATGCCAGCCTGCCGGACCCGGCGGCGGAAAGCGATGAAGTCAAACGTTCTGGCATGACCCGCGCTTATGAGTACATGGGTTTGACACCGGGAATGGCGGTGACGGATATCAAGGTGGATCGTGTCTTTATCGGGTCCTGTACCAACTCGCGCATCGAAGACTTGCGGGCGGCGGCGGAAGTGGCCAAGGGCCGCCAAAAGGCGGGTAGCGTCAAGCAGGTGTTGGTGGTGCCGGGCTCTGGTCTGGTCAAGCAGCAGGCGGAGAAAGAAGGCCTGGACAAGGTCTTTGTGGCGGCAGGCTTTGAGTGGCGTGAGCCGGGTTGTTCCATGTGTCTGGCCATGAACCCGGACCGACTGGAAGCCGGCGAGCACTGCGCTTCCACCTCGAACCGTAACTTCGAGGGGCGCCAGGGTAATGGCGGCCGTACGCATCTGGTCAGCCCGGCCATGGCGGCAGCGGCGGCGGTGGCAGGCCATTTCGTTGATATTCGCGAACTCGATCAGGCATAAGGAGCAAAACCATGGAAAAGTTTGTGCGTCATGATGGTCTGGTTGCTCCGCTTGATCGTGCCAATGTGGACACCGACCAGATCATTCCAAAGCAGTTTCTCAAGTCCATCAAACGGACCGGTTTCGGGCCCAATTTGTTTGACGAATGGCGTTATCTGGACGAAGGCTTTCCGGGTCAGGACAACAGTGCTCGCCCACTGAATAAGGACTTTGTGCTGAATCAGCCTGTCTATCAGGGAGCCAGCGTTCTACTCACCCGGCGCAATTTTGGCTGCGGTTCCAGCCGTGAGCATGCGCCCTGGGCGTTGATGGATTTTGGCTTCAAGGCGATCATCGCCCCGAGCTTTGCCGATATCTTCTACAACAACTGTTTCAAAAACGGGTTATTGCCCATCGTGTTGTCGGAGGATAACGTGGAAGCCCTGTTTCAGGCTGTTAATGGCAAGGAAGGCTATCGGATCACTATTGATCTGGAAGGCCAGCAGGTGATCCCCGAAACCGGTGAGCCGC
>NZ_LWEZ01001149.1:0-1571 GCF_001634945.1 Alcanivorax sp. HI0044 | reverse complement strand
TATGACGCAGTAAAAGCTGACGGCTTTCGCTTTACCAGCCCCCTGGGTGAACTGTCGTGGACACCGGATCAGGTCTATCAACCGGGCGATACTCCGGGGCGCCTTCCGGATTATGTGTTGCTGTGCGTCAAGGTGCTGCCGGGGGTGGACCGGGCTGAACTGGTGCGCCCCTGGATGGGGGAGCAGACCGGGCTGGTGTTGATTGAGAACGGTCTGGATATCGAGCGTGAGCTGGCGGATGCCTTCCCGCGCAATCCTCTGGTGAGCTGCCTGGCGTTTATTGCGGTGAGTCGCACTGGCCCGGGTACCGTTAACCATCAGGCCTATGGGCAGCTGGTGATGGGCAATTTCCCCACGGGCTTTGATCACCACTGCGCGCAGTTGGCGGGCTTGTTCCGCGAGGGTGGTATCGATATCAACGAGACGGATGCTGTGGTTGGCGAACGGTGGCGCNAATGTGTCTGGAATACCCCGTTCAATCCGTTGAGTGTACTGGCCAACGGGGCCGATACCTTGGCCATGCTCGATGCGCCGGGCGGCGAAGGGCTGATTCGCACCTTGATGGAAGAGGTGATTGCGGTGGCCCAGGCCGATGGCTACCCCATGCCGGACGGTATTATCGAGAAGAACCTGTCGGGCACCCGTGCCATGGGCGCGTATAAAAATTCCATGGCGCTGGATTACCTGAACGACAGGCCCATCGAGCTGGATGCGATTCTTGGCAATGTGGTGGCCATCGCGGACCGCCTGAATGTGCCCGTGCCGCACTTGCGCACGGTGTTGGTGGCGCTGCGTATGCGCCAGGCATGACGACTCGCCACTGAAGCCAATAAAGCACCTCACTTGAACAGGGTTCGCAATGTATATAGTATTGCGAATCGTTTTCATTTGTATTGGGGTGTATTGATGAATTTCCGAATTAGCCGTCTCCACGGGGGAGTGCTGCTGGGGTTGGCTTCGCTGGCGTCAGCAGGGGCGGCGTTGCCGCAGAGCGTTTTGGCCGACAACGCCCAGAGTGGCGCGCACCAACAACAGCGGGTCCGTGTCGCCTTACCGGCCCAGGCCCTGTCACGCTCCCTGGCACAAATGTCCCGGCAGACCGGAATCCAGATTCAGCAGGCCAGTGGGCTGGCAGGCAACACCGTGGTCAACGCGGTCAATGGCACCATGGCGCTGTCGTTGGCGCTGGATACCCTGCTGGCAGGGACCGGTATCACCTACCGTTATACCGATGACGGTGCGGTGCTGGTGGGCGAGCCCTCTGCGGCATCAAGTCAGGATGCCAGCACGTTGGCGGCGATCAATGTCTCCGCCCAAACCGAGGTAGAGGAGTCGGCCTGGGGGGCGGCGAGTCAAGGATACATGGCGACGCATAGTGCCACCGGCACTAAGACTGACGCACAAATTGTTGAAATTCCCCAATCCGTTTCCGTGGTCACCCGTCAGGAAATGGATGACCGTGGCTCTGAAACGGTGATGGATGCCGTGCGTTATACCGCCGGGGTGCAAACCGAAGGGCAAGGTATCGACAGCCGGGTGGACGATATTCGCATCCGGGGTTTCGATGCCTC
>NZ_LWEZ01001148.1:0-7475 GCF_001634945.1 Alcanivorax sp. HI0044 | reverse complement strand
ACGGGCACAGATAAAAAAACGGGCCGCGAAAGCGGCCCGTTAGCGTGTTGCATGCAGCGTGAAACGTGTTGCGTCTATTTCTCCACAAACGCCCGTTCAATCACGTACTCACCCAACACCCCGCCTCGGGTTTCCTTGAAGCCCCAGTTGTCGAGGATCTCGGTGGTGTCCTTGAGCATGGCCGGGCTACCGCAGAGCATGAAGCGGTCGTTTTCCAGGCTCGGGGTGGGCAGGCCCAGGTCTGCGAAGATCTTGCCGCTGGTCATCAGGTCGGTGAGGCGCCCTTCGTTACGGAACGGCTCACGGGTCACCGTGGGATAGTAGAGCAATTTGCCGTTGACGAACTCACCGAAGAATTCGTTGTTGGGCAGCTCATTCTCGATGGTGTTCTGGTAGGCCAGTTCGGACACATGACGGACCCCGTGGGTGAGGATGACGCGGTCGTACTGTTCGTACACTTCCGGGTCCTTGATGATGCTCATAAACGGCGCCAGGCCAGTGCCGGTGGACAGCAGCCACAGGTTCTTGCCCGGCAGCAGGTGGTCGGCCACCAGGGTGCCAGTGGGCTTGCGGCTCACGTAGATCTTGTCGCCCGGCTTGATGTTCTGCAGCTGGGAGGTGAGCGGGCCGTCCTGCACCTTGATACTGAAGAACTCCAGTTCTTCCTCATAGTTGGCGCTGGCAATGGAATAGGCGCGCAGCAACGGGCGGCCGTTGTCCTGCTCCAGGCCAATCATGGTGAAATGTCCGTTCTTGAAACGGAAACCCGGGTCCCGGCTGGTGGTAAAGCTGAACAGGGTATCGTTCCAGTGACGAACGCTTTTGACGGTTTCGGTATTCAAATTAGACATAGTTAAATCAGCGCTTATTCCAAAATTCCAGATGGTGGAAATTTAACCGAATGGCATTTATCGGTAAAATGGGTTGTTCCGATATTTGATATCGATGAATCAGGTATAGCATGCCAGTCACAATCAATAATGATTCTCATTTAATCATGGGTAGGTGGTCATGCGCTACACCCTCAGGCAACTGGAAGTCTTTCTTGCCATTGCCCACTTTGAAAATGTGAGCCATGCGGCCAAGCACCTGAGCATGTCCCAGTCGGCGGCATCCGGGGCGTTGAAAGAGCTGGAAGGGCTGTACGATGTGAAGTTCTTCGAGCGGGCCGGCAAGCGGCTGAAGCTCAATGAGCTGGGCCGGCAGTTCTGGCCGCGGGCGGAAGCGCTGCTGGCCCAGGCCCGTGAGCTGGAAGCGGACCTGCAGTCCCACCGGGATCTGGGGCGACTCAATGTGGGCGCCACCCTGACCATCGGCAATTACCTGGCGGTGGCGATCATGGCGGAGTATATGGCTCAGCAGCCGGGTGCGCGGGTGCATCTGGAAGTGGCCAACACCCGTTCGATTGTGGATCGGGTGCTCACCTTTGAGCTGGATCTGGGGCTTATCGAGGGCGAGCTGAACCACCCGGACCTGGAGTTGTTGCCCTGGCGCGAGGATGAGCTGGTGGTGTTTTGTCGCCCGGAGCATGCGCTGGCAAGTAAGGGAGCGCTGACTGACGACGATTTGCGGGCGGCGCACTGGATTGTTCGTGAGTCGGGTTCCGGTACCCGGCAGACCTTCGAGCGGGCCCTGCACGGGCTGGTGCCCGAGCTGGACCTGGCCCTGGAGCTGGAGCATACCGAGGCGATCAAGCGGGCGGTGGAAACCGGCCTGGGCATCAGTTGCCTGTCGCGGGTGTGTTTGCAGGAGGCGTTCAAGCGGGGCTCGCTGGTGGAGCTGGCGGTGCCGCACCGGGATTTCAGTCGGGAATTCTATTTTGTGCTGCATCGCCAGAAGTACCGCAGCCCTGGCATTGAGAGGTGGCTGGAATTATGTCGCGAATCCGTACTGTAACCCGTCGCGGCCTGTGGCTGCTGCTGTTTGTACTGGTGGCAGGCTTGCTGCTGCCGGAGGCCCGGCAGGTGCCGGTGCAGGGCGCAGACCGTAATGACTGGCACCCGCAGACTTTCTGGTATCACCCCTGGGGCCAGTCCGGGGTTCACAAGGGCGTGGATATCTTTGCTGATGCGGGGACGCCGGTGATCGCCAGCAGTGGCGGCCTGGTGCTGTACCGCGGCGAGCTGTCGCGGGGCGGCAAGGTGGTGCTGATGCTGGGGCCGAAATGGCGGTTGCACTATTACGCCCATTTGCAGTACATCGCCGACAGTGGCATTTGGCTGGGGGCGGGCGCCCCGGTGGGCACCGTGGGGGACAGTGGCAATGCGGCGGGCAAGCCGCCGCATCTGCACTATTCCCTGGTGAGTCTGTTGCCGCTGTTCTGGCGGGCTGACGAGGCGCCGCAGGGCTGGAAGAAGATGTTCTTCCTGGACCCCACGACACATTTTGTGATCAGGCCGGGGGCCTGATTCAGTCAATGTTCTCCACGAGGCCTATCGACAGCAGGATGTTTGATGACACAACAAGCGGACAATAACCGTTCTCTTCAGCGCTGTATTCAAGATGAATGGCAGGCGTTCTGGCTGGCAGTGGGATTTCTGACCCGCGTGCCCATGCTGGTGCGCATTGATTACAGCCAGGCACTGATGAACCGTTCCAGTGTGTATTTTCCGCTGGTGGGGTTGCTGCTGGGGATGGTGTACGCGGCGCTGTTCGTGTTGCTGGACGGATTCTGGAATACCGGGATCAGTGTGGCCCTGGTGCTGGCATTTCACCTGTGGATCACCGGGGCTTTCCACGAAGACGGACTGGCAGACAGTGTGGATGCGCTGGGTGGTGGTTATACCGTGGCACGCCGTCTGGAAATCATGAAGGACAGCCGTATCGGCACCTATGGGGCGGTGGCGTTGATCATGGCGCTGGGTTTGAAGGGATTGTTGCTGGCAGACGCGAATTCCGTTTGGCTGGCCCTGTTGCTGAGCCCGGTGATCGGCCGTTTAACGCCGCTGTGGTTAATGCGGTTTCTGCCCTACGTGACCGACCCGGACACCAGTAAAAGCAAACCCGTAGCGGAAGGCTTCAGCGCAAAACGCCTGGTTGTCGCTACCGCGATGACGGTGACAGTGGCGGCCTTAGCCGGAGCGCTGGTGCCGGCGATATTGTCCGTTGCAGTGGTGGCGTTGCTGTGGGGTGGGTATCTGTGGCGGCAGTTGCGGGGGTATACCGGCGATGCGTTGGGCGCCAGCGTGATTCTGGCGGAGCTGGTGTTTCTGTTAGCGTTGGTGGCGGCGTAGGAGAGGGAAACCGTTGCGAGTGACGAGAAGCGAGTTTCGAAAGTCAAAAACATGAGAGCCGGGTTGTTTTGATATTCGCTCTTCGAAACTCGCTTCTCGTAACTTGTCACTGCTGTGGCAAATATTGCCCGCGCACAATGCCTTCCAGCTCCGCATAGGGAATCGTCAGGGTAGGCTGGCCCATGGCGTAAGGCGCGATGTGGTACACGTTGTATTGCAGCACCATCCCTTCGTCACTGAAGAAGACGTTATCGGTCTTGTCGAACGGCCAGCTGTCACGGAAAGCCTGGTCCAGGTTTTCCTCGTCCAGCCAGGCGGTGTGTTGTTCGCGGGCTTTTTCCCAGAAGGCAGACTGTTGGCCGGGCACCAGCAGGTCGCCCGGTTTTACGCTTTGCTGTTTGGCCAGGTCCCAGTGAAAGTACTGCACGCTGGGCAGGCCGTGGGCACCGCCGGTGTATTCATAGGTTTCCATGGACAGGGTTACCAGGTCGCCGCGTCGGCCCTGTTTTTTCACCGTGGCATTGAGCTCCCAGCCCTGCTCCGAGGCCATGGCCATGTCGGACGCATCTTGCAGAAACGCATCGGCCAGCCCTTCGATGGTGCCATCGTGGGTGGCGTTGCCTTCATCCTGAATCAGCATGGCGGCCAGGTTCTGGGTGATGGCGTCGTTCAGTGCGGGCTGGTTCTCAAAGGTAAGCCATTGCAGGTCCACTTTCGGGCAGCCGTCAGCGTCACACTGCTCATCGGTTTTATTCAGGGTATGGACGATTCGCACCAGAATTTCCGGGGCGGCACCGGTTTGTGCGGCGTCGCTCTTGTCGGTGGAGGCCGGTTTGTCAGCGGGCTTTGCCGGCGCGTCCGGGTCGTCGCAGCCTGCCAGCAGCGCGGTGGCGAGCAGGAGCAAAAATGTCATACGCATGGCATACCCTTCCTGAAATCAATGAAAACGAATGGAGGCATTTAACGGCAGCCACCGCCCCGGTTCAAGGTGCAATGGGATTAACTCGGCTGCAGCGTTCTGTACAGAGGTTTTTTCATTTAGCGTCAGGCATCAGGCGTTGAGGGTGCGGCGCTCGGAAGGTGGCTTTTGCAATCCGGCGGGCCTATCCTGCCGCTTTTCAGAATCAATCGGGAGAATCACCATGAGTTTCTGGACCGTTTACCTTTCCGGGGAAATTCACACCGACTGGCGCGAGCGCATCGTGCAGGGTTGCGCCGAGAAAGAGCTGGATATCGAATTCAGCAGCCCGGTGACGGACCACGAGGCCAGCGACAAGGTGGGGGTCAATATTCTCGGTGCGGAAGACAAGCGTTTCTGGGAAGACCGCCTGGGTGCCGGCATCAATGGTATCCGTACCCGCAAGCTGATTGACGAGGCGGACCTTGTGGTGGTGCGTTTTGGCCCCAAGTATAAGCAATGGAATGCGGCATTTGATGCCGGCTACACGGCGGCGTTGGGCACACCGATGATCATTTTGCACGATGAAGAGCACGATCATCCGTTGAAAGAGGTGGATGCCGCCGCCGATGCGGTAGCGCGCACCCCGGAGCAGGTGGTGGAGATGCTGGCGTATATTCTCAACGCATGAATCCCCGGGTAAAACGGGGCATTCTGGCCTCGTTTTACGGCTTTTTGCATCATCGGGGGAGCGTTTTGCCGTCTGACTTGTCACATTCCAGTACAGGCATAGCCAGATTTGGCACAAAAGGCAAAACAAGGAGTTGTCCCGATGACACACCGATTATTGGCCGCCGCCACCCTTATGCTGGTGACCACCGCCACGGCGTGGGCAGAGACGGAAGGCGTTCCCAACGTGAAAACGCCGGAACCGGAAAAAGTGGAAACCCAGATGGAAGAAACGCTGGACGATATCCAGAATTATTCCGTGGAACAGAAAAACCAGGCCATGCGCGTGGCGCGTCACGCCATCGATGACCTGAATCAGCAGATCACCCTGCTACAAGGCGACATCAACAGCCAGTGGCGCGATCTGTCCCAGGATGCTCGCCTGCAGAAGCAGGAGGCGCTGACCGCCCTGAAAGAGCAGCAAGCCCAGCTGGAAACCCGCTATCAGGCCCTGCAGAATGCAGGTGAGGACAATTGGGATGCGGCCAAGCTGAAATTCCAGCAGAGCTGGGAAGCCGCCAAGCAGGGTTGGCAAAGCCTGACGGCTCCCGCGCCGGAACAGGAATAGCGGCCCCTGGCAGAGGCCATTGCAGCAGGCACAACGACGTGTCTGAGCGTGCGCCGCTTCGCAGCGAAGCCGGCGCACAGGGACGGGAGACGGACCATGCTGACGTTGATTCCTTTCGATGACGACCGGGTTGTGGGTGCGCGTATCTCTGGCAAGATCACTCGCGGAGAATTCGATTCTGTCACCGCGGCGTTGGAAGCCGCCCTGCAAAAGCATGAAACGGTACGCTTCTATGCAGAGATGGAAACCTTTGGCGGGGTCTCCATGGATGTGCTGTTTCAGGACCTGAAGTTCGGCCTTGCCCACTGGAAGCACTTCGAGCGCGAAGCGGTGGTCACCGACAAGGACTGGATGCGTCGCCTCTCGGTACTGGCGGACAAGCTGCTGCCGTCCATTGATGTGAAAGTGTTTCCCAGCGATGACGTGGATGCCGCCAAGGCCTGGATCTGCGAGCCCTGATTGTTACCCTTCCTGCGCGAGCCACTACTTCCACTCCCTGGGCCGCTCCAGAATCCTTTGTGCGGTCACACTGTGTCGGTTGTTCAGAAAACGCGTCAGTTATGAGTGCGCATCGAGGCGTGGCGGAACGTCACAATGACCGAAAGCATCGGTAGCGGGCAGAAACGGACAAGGGCAGGAATAACAAAAGAGAGGCGAGCGGTGGAGCAAGTCAGGCGGGGAGGGCGTGGTCGGTAAGGTGGTAAGCCGAGGAAGGGCCGTGTGGCCCTTCGTCGCCGGTTGAATGTGTATCGTCTTGCCAGTCATCGTATTCGTTCAACGCCTGGCCGGTGGTCATGCGTGGACGCAGGGTGTTGCGGGCTTCCTGGTGGACGCCGCCTTTTCGCATTAGCGGGTCCATGGCTGCCCAGTTGTGCATGGGCTTGGGGCCTTTGGCCATCGATCTTCCTTATGGTGAGTCACTGTTCGCCCTTGTGGGCGGCGGCGATATTACGCCGGATTTTCCCGGTGTCCAGAGATTGATGCGTTTTGCCTCGTGTTCTGATGGTCGCGGGTGGTTTACAGCGACCAGGACAGGAAGAGGTTGGCGCCGCTGAGTCGATTATCGTAGCGGAAGGTGTATTGTGGCGCCGTTTCCGTGACATTGAGATTGCTGGTGGCCAGGCCCACGCCCACCCCCAGGTTTCGCCATACGTTGTATTCCATGCCTACCTGCATTTCAGAGAACAGGCCTTTCCAGTCGTCGTACTCCAGATAAAAGCCTTCGGCTTTCAGGAACCAGTACAGCTTCGGGTTGACCCGATAGTTGAGCCCGAAGCCCACGGTGGGCAGGGGGACGGTATGGGCGGCGTTGCGGGTTTCCTGGGCAGAGACCGTGCCGCCTGGGTCTGTCTTTACATCCAGATCGATATCGAACCTGGAGACGTGCAGCCCGCCCCCGGCCATCAGCTCGACTTTGTCATTGTGATAAAAAGAATAGAAATAGCTGGCCTTCATGATCTCGTAACCGAGCGAACTGGATACCGTTGTATTACGAAGGGGTGCAACCTTCCCCCGGTGAAGGTGATGCCTGGTTTGCCGAACAGCTTGCCGGGGGCGGTGACCTGGCAGAGAACTACAAGGCTCTGGCTGATGCCTGCGGGGTGAAATTCCAGATCGATTACTTTGGTTTGATGGAACGAGATGCGCAGCAGCATCCGGAGCGGCATGTGGCGGCGGATGTCACCAGCCTGGAAATGAAGCAGGAATATGATCGTTTGATGGCCACGGACCCGGCTTTCGCCGAGCAGGTGCGTGACCGGGAGGCTCCTGCTTCCACGGATACCAGCGATCCGGTTGCCGCCCTGCTGGATTGGCATGCTTCCGCCACCGATGAGCAGAAAAAACTGATCGGCATTTTGTGCCGCGGTGCCTTTGCCATGGCGCTGGGCGATCAGAGCGAGCATGAACCCCGGCCGCTGGATAAAGTGATTCTCGATTTCCGCAACCGCCAGCTGGCGCAGCGTATTATCGCAGATGACAGCCAGCGCATTTAT
This sequence comes from Alcanivorax sp. HI0044, assembly GCF_001634945.1. Lineage (NCBI taxonomy): Bacteria > Pseudomonadati > Pseudomonadota > Gammaproteobacteria > Oceanospirillales > Alcanivoracaceae > Alcanivorax > Alcanivorax sp. HI0044. Next base: position 53 of record NZ_LWEZ01001148.1, on the reverse strand, counting down.
ATCACCTACGGCGCGGCCCATTTGCCCGGTGTGCTGGCCTCCCTGCAAGCCGC
>NZ_LWEZ01001147.1:0-4972 GCF_001634945.1 Alcanivorax sp. HI0044 | reverse complement strand
TCTCCTTGTTCGTGCAGCCTCATCCGGTCAACGAAGGGCTCGGATACCGTTCAAGTTTTGAGAGAAATGCTGGCGGGACCTATCTACATCACAGGCTCAGGGCCTCAGGTCGAATACGGGTTGCCCGCCAGCAGTGGCGGAAGGGTAGCAAATCCTTCCGCCGGAGAGACACAAGGTCGAATTAGCCTGAAAGGCGTAATCCGACACTGTACCTGTCAATTAAGCATAAAGGTGGAATATTCCAGTTCTGCCATTTTGCGACTGACCAGCCACAGGCCGAGCAGCACACACACCGCCAACGCCAGCAGGAAACCGAAGCCAAAGAACTGGGGCCCCAGGTACAGGCTGATGCCGGTAAAAATCACATTAAGCACAAAGAACAACGCGGTCAGCAGCACCAGCATGCGGCGCTGATCCAGATAACAGAACACGTTGATGATGGCCAGGAAGACAACCTGCAGGGCGGTGGCGATTAGCTGCACCTTGAGCAACGGCAGATACAGTTCCGAAATGCCCAAAGCGTTAAAGATCTGCGCGCCGGCCACCATGATCACCAGCGCCGAGATCGCCTGAATCTTGAGAATCTGGAAGATGCCCTGGCGAATGACAAACACCATCTGGTTGCGCATATCTTCGATATAGGACAGCGATCCGCCCTCACGGACCGCATCGTAGAAGTTGGAGTAGTACTCTACAAAATCGGTCTCCATACGCACCAGAAATACGGCCATGCCCGGGATCAGTGACAGATACGACAGGAACACGGGAATATCGTAGATCAACGAGGCCCGCAGCGGCCCGATCACATCGCTACCGGTGCCGTCGTAAAACCAGAACATGGCCTTGTCCGCCCACACCCCGGCATTATAGAAAAAGCCCACCAGCATCAGGCTGGGGTACAGGTATTTTTTGCCGAACATGTCGAACGAGACGATGCTCTCGGCCGGGTAGCCTCGCACAATCAGCACCAGCATCCCCGCCAGCAGGGTCACCTGCCCCAGCAGAAAGCCCAGCAGCAGGCCATCCAGGTCCAGAAACCGCAACATCAGGGCACCCAGCACCGTAATGGTGTAGCCCAGGGCGTAGAGCAACAAAATGGCCTTGTACTGCTTCATGCCGGAGAGAAAAACGGTGGCAATCCAGATATTGCTCAACACCACAAAACAGGCGATCAGCAACACCCGGAACAGCACACTCTGCCCGGGAAACAGGAACATGGCCGCCGGCAACGCCAGCAGACCGGAGATAACCGTCACCAGCACTGTAACGCCACCAAAATTGGGCAGAATCAGGTCTTCACGGTTTTCAAACGAACGGTCCGCACAGAAGCGGGTAAAGGCCAGCTGCACAATGCCGGTGAGAATCAGGCTGATGGCAATCAAATAGGTCACGGTAATCTGGAACTGTGTCACCGAGGCATCCGGCACCACCATCCCCAGGCTGAAGATACCGATAATCAGAATGCCGATGATCGATAACACCCAGGGGCCGGAACTGATTACACCGGCATAGGCATAGGCCCGGATCAGGCCCAGCAAGGTGTCCTTGCGCAACAATCGACGCAGTTCAAAACCAATGCCGGCCATTAGTGGCGTCCCTCCCGGCGACGATTGTTGTTTTCTTGCGGGCTGGCTGCGTCCGTGTCCCTCACCAGCGACTGGTACAGGTCACGGTAGGCGCCAAACATCATGTCCTGGGTGTACAGGTTCTCCACCCGGCGAATGCCTGCCTGCTGCGCCTGGTGCCAGGCATCCCTATCTTTCAATAGCGAGGCAACCGCATTGCCCAACGCTTCCGGGTCGGCAATGCCCACCACTTCGCCGGCTTTTCCATAGGCCCGATCGGCTTCGCCCAGGCCTTCAATCAGCTGACGGCAAGACCCCACATCCGTGGAAACGGCCGGCACCCCGGCGGCAAAGCCTTCCAGCAACACCAGCGGTAACGCCTCACTGATGGAACTGAGCACGATCACCCCCACTTTGGGTAGCAGCTCATCAATTTTCTGGAACCCCAGAAACTTCACATTTTTTTCCAGCCCCAGACTGGCCACCAGGCCGTGGCACTCCTTGGCGTATTCCTTATCTTCATCTTCCGGGCCGGCAATCCAGCCTTCCGCGTCTGGCAATACATTGACCAGGGTCCGCATGGCACGCAGAAACGTTTTCACATCCTTGATGGGCACAACCCGGCCAATCAGACAGGCCACCGGGGGAACCGATTCACCCCGAGCCGCCCGCACTTTCTGCATGCGCGGTAGATCAATGCCATTGGGGATATTCAGGGTGCGCTCTGGCGGCGCGCCATCTTCCATTTGCCGCTCCCGGTTGCGCTCATAAAGCGCCACGATCCGGTCCGATGCCTGGTAGCACTCGCGCCCCAGCTCGGTGAAAAAATTCACCCACTTTTCGCGAAAGTAGGCCATCTCCGCGTTGTTCTTTTCCACCAGGCCGCGGTTATCGCTGATCCATTCGCTCTGGAACAGGTCGATCTTGCGCTCCTTGGTATAAATGCCATGCTCGGACAGCAACAACGGCTTGCCGGTGCGGCGCTTGAGCATGGCCCCAAGAAAGCCCGCATAGCCGGTGGAAATGGTGTGGTACATCTTTGCCGGTAGCAGGTTGTTGGCAATATCGTTGAGCACCCAGATGGGCGAATGCATGATGCGAACAGTCCAGAAATAATCCACAAAGGACGGATCCCGGCTGAACTCGCGATACGCTTCAGCAATGTAATCCCAACTGGCCCGGCTGTGCAGGAACGATTCTTCGGAATAATCCTCCCCTTCCCCCAGGTGCGTGACGATGCGGCTGAACAGTTCGCTGCGTTCTCTGGAGTGAACGCCCTCTTTCACCATTTCATGGAAACGCCGCAGGTCGGCATAGGCCTTGCGATTGCCCTTTAAGGAACGCTTTTGTGGCCCCCGCTGAAAATTATGCAGGTAATGCACTTCCAGGTGCACCACGTTATCCGGCAATTCATATTTCATCTCGCCGTAGTCTTCCGGGCGGCTGCCCACAAAACAGCAGGCAAAGGTATATTCGGGAAAACCACGAATAATCTGGTTTACCCAACTGGACACGCCGCCACTCACATAGGGAAAAGTGCCTTCCAGTAATAAACAGATATCGGCGCTATCCGCCCGTGGCAGGCTCATAGCCCCTCCAGAATTCAACGGATTTATTGAGTTGGGTGAACTGGCTGTCATCGGTAATTTCACGCATCAGCAACCGTACCAGCGGTATTTGCCGGCGCTGCAGGGCGATCTCCGCAAGCCAGGGATTCACTTTCGCTGCAGACAACCCCAGACGACGGGCAAAGGTCATGGACTGATGCGCTTCACCAATTTCTCCCTGGCCTAACTGAATGCGCCCGCGCAGCAACCACAAACCGGCATCCTCTGGCGCTTCCATCAAGCCCATGTCGGCGTAGAATGCGGCCCGTTCCAGCGTCAGGGTACGGATATCCCCGCGCACCAGGTCCTGATAGTTCAGCTCCCAATACAGTTCACAAAGACGACGGGCCAAACGGTAGCGGCGCGACTCCGTGGCTCGCTCCAGCAGATTCAGGGCCCGCTCGATATCCCGGGTAATCTCCTTTTCTTTCTGGTCAAGAATCCCGTAAGCCAGTAGCCGCAAGTCTTCAAAGGAATCGCCCAGGGTATGGCGCAACAAATTGCCCGTTACCCTGGCAGGCATATCCTTGAGCACCAGCATCCCCTGCACCCGCAAGGCATTCGGCGCCCGGGATGTAGTCAGCAGGTTTTTCAGGTCGATTTGCCGAAAGCCCGCCGCGCTGTTGACCTGTACCGGAGAAAAATAAGGCTGCTCCACCAATCCGAAGGGTTTGTCCCGAAACAGCGCCGGTAGCCAGATACCCAATGCCACCCCACCCAGGATGGTGATCAGCCCCACCGCCGGGATAAAAAACGCAAAAGAAAAAATCAGCACCCAGGACAGAATTTTTGGCGTCCTGAAACGTGCCGGCAGCAATCCCCAGGCAACAAAAGACAACAGCGCCGACGCCAACCCGTGAGAGAACAGGTACAGCACGAACAACGACAGGTCAGCCTGTCTGCTCAACAGCAACAGCAGGGAGGCGATCTCCGCACTGATCGCATAGATAAGCAGCTTGAGACTAGACACCCGCCGCCTCCAGTAGCTCAGCCACCTGCTCCATTGCCTCACGCTGATCCAGGTGGCGGTAATAGAACTGCACCCCGGCCTGGCGCAGGCTCATGAACGCATACTCATCGGCCAGCCATTTCTCGGTGCGCAGCACAAAGCCTTCCAGACTGGATTCCCCGGTCATCGGCATCATGATCATCAAGACGTTGTCGTTCAACCACCAGGCAAGATCCAGGCTGCGCAGGCCGCGGGCCAGCGCATCAAGAATCAGCCCTGCCTGTTCGCTGTCATCCGCGACAAACAAGGTGAGGGAGGTATCCACCCGGCCGCCCTCACGCAGACGTACCAGCGCAGCCAACTCACTGGCAATCCGGAATGGCATGGTGGGCCAGCGGTCCAACATGTCGTCGACTTCATCGCCGGCATGCACCACATCCGCATAGAAGTTAAGCAGCACAGACAACAGCTGCAGGTTTTCATAATTGATAGACAGGAATGGCAAACGCTCAATCACCATCACCCCGATCAAGGCGCCACCACTGTTGATAATCGGGGCCGCAACCAGATACTGGCCATGATAATTGCTGTCGTGGTCATGCTGCTGCACATGGGCAAGCAGCTGGTTTTCCAATGCGTGCTGGAGCAAAGCATTGTTGCGCTCCAGTGGACGCATTTCGCCCAGCTGGGCAGCCGGTTCATCGTCTATATGGCCATCCACCACCCGATAAAGCGCAGCACGCTGCAGCTGGCAATATTCCGCCAGCATGTGAATCAGGTCGTCCGCTGCAGGAAGCCGAACCCTGTCACTTTCATCCAGGGTCAGATCGCGCAATCGCACCAACGCATCA
>NZ_LWEZ01001146.1:0-19420 GCF_001634945.1 Alcanivorax sp. HI0044 | reverse complement strand
GCGTGAGCTATGGTGCTCACCCGGTTGAACAATTGTTGCCGTGCGAGCCCTTGGCGGTGATCGACCGATTGGATCATTTGCTGCCGCTGGTGGGTTTGGCGGCGTCTGAATTTGTAATGGAGAGTGTGTGACTATGGAAAATCAGCCATCTTCCCGGCCCCCGCAGAATGAGCGGGAATGGAAGCTGATCGAAAAATTGCTGGGCCAGGCCCAGGATGAACAGCGCAAGTCCCGTCGCTGGGGCATCTTTTTCAAGGCGCTGACTTTTATATACCTGTTTACGCTGTTGGTGATGGTGATTCCGGGAAAAACCGGTTCAGCGGTGACCATGGCGGAAAAGCATGTGGGGATTGTTGACGTAAACGGTGTGATCGCGCCGGATCAGGATGCCAGTGCGGATTTGATCGTCACCGGCCTGACGCGGGCGTTTGAAGCGGAAAACACCACTGCCGTACTGTTGAAGATCAACAGCCCGGGTGGCTCGCCGGTGCAGTCAAATCAGGTGTACAACGCCATCAAACGGCTGCGTGCCGAGTACCCGGAAAAGAAAGTCTATGCGGCCATTACCGATGTGGGCGCCTCGGGGGCCTACTTTATCGCCTCCGCTGCGGATGAAATTTATGCTGACCCGGCCAGTATCGTCGGCTCCATTGGTGTGATCATGGCCGGTTTCGGCCTGGAGCAGGCAGCGGACAAGTTGGGTGTGGAGCGCCGTGTGCTGACCGCCGGTGAAAACAAGGACCTGATGGACCCGTTCTCGCCGATTCAGCCGGCCCATCGCAAGCATGTGCAGACCATGCTGGATGACATTCACCAGCAGTTTATTACCGCAGTGAAAGAAGGGCGCGGCGATCGCCTGAAGGTGGATGGCCACCCGGAACTGTTCTCTGGCCTGTTCTGGACCGGCGAGCGGGCACTGGATCTGGGGCTGATTGACGGCCTGATGAGCCCGGGGCAGGTGATTCGCGAAGTGGCGGGGCAGGAAGAAATGCTGAATTACAGCGCCAGCCGTTCTCCCATGGAAGAATTTATTCGCCGTTTTGGTGTATCCATTGGTGAAGGCATGGCGGCCCAGTTGGGTCTGAGTGCCTCGCCGGTGATTCGTTGATCATAATAGCTACGAGCTACGAGCTACGAGCTACGAGCTACGAGCTACGAGAAGCTAGAAGAGGCGAGTTCCGAGAGAGATAGTGCTCGGAACTCGCCTCTTTCCTTTATATAGGCAGCTGAATCCCCTCGGCGGCCAGGAATTCGGTTAACACGATCAATGGCAGGCCCACCAGTGTATTCGGGTCGCGACCTTCCAGTGCCTTGAACAAGACAATGCCCAGCCCTTCGGATTTGAAGCTGCCGGCACAGTTCAGTGGCTGCTCTATGTCCACGTAGCGTTCGATTTGCGCCGGTTTCAGGGTGCGGAATTGCACATGAAACGGGTCACAGGCCACCTGGCTGCGACCGGTGGCGGTATTGAGCAGGCATAACCCAGTCAGGAAGGATACCCGCTGACCGCTGGCGGCGTTGAGCTGGCGGATCGCGGTGTCCCGGTCACCGGGCTTGCCCAGGACCTGATCGCCGATCACGGCGACCTGATCGGAACCGATGATCAGCGTGTCCGGGTGCTGATCGGCCAGCGCCAGGGCTTTTTCCCGGGCCAGGCGCATCACCAGTGCGGTGGGGGATTCACCCTCATGCCGGGACTCGTCGATATCCGGGCTCTGATGGATAAAATCCAGCTTCAGCTTGTCCAATAATTGCCGCCGAAAGGGCGATGAAGAGGCGAGTAACAGGGTAGGTGTCTGGTCAGTCATGGGGGTCTCCGCGCGTTGCGAGGGCAAGTGTAAGGATTATTTTTTCATGACGCACGAAAAACCCTGTTGACTCAGGTGCTTAGTGCCTCACATTAACTTTGACAGCAGGGCCTCACGGCCCTAGAATTGCGCGCTTATGTTTTCAGGGCAACTGCCACAGTTCCTCGATCCTCGCAAATATGCGGATCAGGGTCGCGTCGTTGAGGGCCAGCTTACCGTTGGAGACCTGCCTCGCCTGCAGGAATACCGCGAAAGTCTGGACCAGCCAGTAGCTATATCGCTGGCGTTCGATCGTGATGATGAGGGGCATCGGCGTATCGAGGGCGAGGTTAGCACCGTATTGGTGCTGCCATGTCAGCGCTGCCTGGAGCCAGTGAGTTATTCCATTACCGCCCATATTGATGTGGCGCTGGTGTGGAATGAAGATCAGGCCAAGGCATTGCCGGAGCGACTGGACCCCTGGTTAGTTGGCGAAGAACGTATGGTTCTCACCGATCTGATCGAAGAGGAACTGTTGCTGGCCATGCCGCTGGTGGCACTGCATGACCCTTGCCCGACAGCTTTACCGCATGATCGCGGTGAACCTGAGAAACACGAAAACGCGGATAATCCTTTTGCCGTGCTGGCCAAATTAAAAGGTCAAGGCAAGTAAATTCAGGCTGAATAAACGCCCGAGGAGCTCGAAATGGCTGTTCAAAAGAACCGTAAAACCCGTTCCAAGCGCGGCATGCGCCGCTCTCACGACGCGCTGCCCGCCGCTGCGCTGACTGAAGACACCAACACTGGTGAAGTGCACCGTCGTCACCACATTTCTCCGGATGGCATGTACCGCGGCCGTCAGGTGATCAGTCAGGGCGAATCTGACGACGAATAAGTTGTATGAAAACGGGAGCTGCGGCTCCCGTTTTTTTGTGCCCTGCTGGCTGAATGCTGTCTCTGTGCAGTGAAAGGCCGGTTTGTGCGGCACACTGAAATCCTCCTTCGGGAGGATTTTTTGTAAGTGGATTTGTGATTGAATGCGGGGAGCATGTCGCCGCCAGGCGTTTTTTGTCAGAATGCCCCCAAATTTGAATAAAGGAAGCAGCCCATGCCGGTTGTGACGTTAGCAGTGGATGCCATGGGGGGCGATCACGGCTTGTCCGTAACAGTGCCCGCAGTGGCAGCCATGCTGTCTCGCCATGCGCACATGCACATTATCCTGGTCGGCCAGCCCGAGCCGCTGGCTGACGCCTTGTCCCAGGCCAGTATCGCTGACCATCCCCGTATTACCGTCCAGCCTGCTTCTGAAGTGGTGGCCATGGATGACCCGGTTGCCGTGGCTCTGCGGCAGAAGAAAGACTCATCAATGCGCGTGGCCATTAATATGGTCAAGGAAGGGCGGGCCCAGGCGGCAGTCAGTGCCGGTAACACCGGTGCCCTGATGGCGGTGAGCCGCTTTGTGCTGAAAACTCTGCCAGGGGTAGACCGGCCTGCTATCTGCACGGCGATTCCCACGGCCAATGGCCACTGTCACATGCTCGATCTGGGTGCCAATGTGGATTCCGAACCCGTCCACCTGTTGCAATTTGCCCTGATGGGGCAGGCGGTCGTGCGTGCCGTCGATGGGGTGGAGCATCCCCGGGTCGCGCTACTCAACATTGGTGAGGAAGATATCAAGGGCAATGAGCAGATCAAGGAAGCGGCGGGCCTGTTGCGTGAAGCCGGCGACCTGAACTATGTGGGCTTCGTGGAAGGGAATGGCATTTTTGCCGGCGAAGCCGATGTGGTGGTCTGTGACGGCTTTGTCGGTAATGTTTCGCTGAAAACCATGGAAGGCGTGGCGAAAATGATCGGCAACATGTTGCGCGAAGAAATCAAACAATCCTGGTTGCGTAAACTGTGTGGTCTGTTTGCCTTGCCGGTTCTGATCGGGCTGAAAAAGCGTATGGACCCGGACCACTATAACGGCGCCAGCCTGGTTGGTCTGCGCGGAGTGGTGGTGAAAAGCCACGGTGGTACCAGCAAGGAAGGCTTTGCCTGCGCGCTGGAAGTGGCGCAACTGGAAGCCCGGCGCAATGTGCCTTCTCTGATCAGTGATGCACTGGGCCAGGCCAGCACCGACTGAAATCCTGTGTCGGGGTCGGCTGGCCTCGATGCTGTTCATACTTTGTTTCAGGCCCGACCGGACAGCGAAAGCGAAAGCCGGCATACTGCGGCCTGCCTATTCCTGTCTATTTTCAAGGGGATGTTGAATGTCGAAGACAGCCTTTATTTTTCCCGGTCAGGGCTCTCAGAGTCTGGGGATGCTGAGTGAGTTTGCCGAACGCCCGGCAGTGAAGCAGACCTTTCAGGAAGCCTCCGGTGCACTGGACCAGGATCTCTGGGCGTTGGCCCAGGAGGGGCCGAAAGAGGCACTGAACCAGACTGAAATTACCCAGCCGCTGCTGCTGACAGCCGGTGTCGCCCTGTGGCGGTTGTGGGAACAAAGTGGTGGTCCGCGGCCGGATGTGTTGGCCGGGCATAGTCTGGGTGAATACACCGCCCTGACCTGCGCGGGTGTGGTTAATCTGGGTGATGCTGTGCGGTTGGTTCGCACCCGTGGCCAGCTGATGCAGCAGGCCGTAGGGCAGGGTGAGGGCAGCATGGCCGCCATCCTGGGCCTGGATGATGAACAGGTCCGTTCTGCCTGTGCGCAGGCTGCACAGGGCGGCGTGGTCGAGGCAGTCAATTTCAATGCCCCCGGTCAGGTGGTGATTGCGGGTTCTGCGGACGCGGTCGAGCGAGCTATTGCGGCCTGTAAAGCGGCTGGAGCCAAGCGCGCCATGGCGCTGCCGGTGAGCGTGCCATCTCACTGCGCGTTGATGAAACCGGCGGCGGAACAGCTGGCCGAGACCTTGAGCGGCACGCGTTTTCATGCGGCGGAAATGCCCGTGATCAACAATGTGGACGTGGCCATGGAAACGGATCCGGAGAAAATTCGTGATGCGTTGATTCGCCAGCTCTATTCGCCGGTACGCTGGGTGGAAACCATCCAGGCACTGAAAGAGCAGGGTGCTGGGCATCTCTATGAGTGTGGTCCAGGCAAGGTGCTGTGCGGGCTGGTGAAACGCATTGATCGTGATTTGGCGGCTCGTCCGCTGGAAACAGAGGCGGCTTTCACGGCGGCCCTGCAAGGAGAATAAGAATGTCGGAAAAGAAAGTGGCGCTGGTCACTGGCGCAAGCCGGGGGATTGGCCGGGCGATTGCCGAACAGCTGATTGCCGACGGCTTCTTCGTTATCGGCACGGCCACCACGGATAAAGGGGCCGCTGCCATTGGCGATGCACTGGGCGAAAACGGTGCCGGCAAAGTGCTCAATGTCGCGGACAAGGAATCGGTGGACGCGACGATCAAGAGCATCAACGATGAATTCGGTGCTCCTCTGGTGCTGGTGAATAACGCCGGCATTACCCGCGACAACATCATGCTCCGGATGAAGGAAGATGAGTGGGAAGATGTCATCAATACCAACCTGAATTCCCTTTATCGCGTTAGCAAGGCATGCTTGAAGGGCATGACCAAGGCGCGTTGGGGCCGGATCATTAATATCAGTTCGGTGGTCGGTACCATGGGTAACGCCGGGCAAGCCAACTATGCGGCAGCCAAAGGCGGTGTGGAAGGTTTCTCCCGGGCGTTGGCTCGCGAGCTTGGCTCACGTAACATCACGGTGAATTCTGTTGCGCCGGGCTTTATCCAGACGGACATGACAGAGGCTTTGCCGGAAGCCCAGAAAGAGGCGCTTTTGCAGGGGATTCCCCTGGGGCGCCTGGGGCAGCCGGCGGAGATTGCCAGTGCTGTCGCCTGGCTGGCCAGTGATGGCGGTGGTTACGTAACCGGAACCACTTTGCACGTCAATGGGGGTATGTTTACCGGGTAGCTCAAAAAATGGGCATCCGAACGTTTCTGGGAAAGCTGTCTAATTGACTGTTTTCGCAGAAGAAAATATTTGGAAAAACTTCAAGGAAAGGCATCGGTCCAGTCGGCTTGCAAGCGCAAACAGCGTTCACCTAGAATAGCCGCTGACAGGTGCTAGCACACCATTAATCAGGAGAGTAATACGATCATGAGCAGCATCGAAGAACGCGTAAACAAAATCATCGTTGAGCAACTGGGTGTTAAACCGGAAGACGTAAAATCAGAAGCGTCCTTCGTTGAAGATCTGGGTGCAGACTCCCTGGACACCGTTGAGCTGGTGATGGCCCTGGAAGAAGAATTTGAAACCGAAATTCCGGACGAGGAAGCTGAGAAAATCAGCACCGTCCAATCCGCTGTGGATTACATCAAAGCGCACAGCTGAGTTCGGTCGTTCGAATAACAGAAAAGCCGCAGGTTCGATGAGCTTGCGGCTTTTTTGTGGCCAGAATATTTGCGGCGGCAAGTGACGTTTTCTTACATTACGGCGACCAGTTGTGGGTTGGCTTGTAGTAATCTTGTCGCATTAAGGCCGTTAAATGGCGCCAAAATAATGGATTGGGAGGTAATCGGGTGACGTCACGTCGAGTCGTTATTACAGGGTTGGGAATGCTCACGCCGCTGGGAGTCGATGTGGCTTCTACCTGGGAAGGTATCAAGGCGGGCAAGAGTGGCATTCGCAATATCGAGCACTTTGATACGGAGCCCTTTGCTACCCGTTTCGCTGGCCTGGTGCCTGACTTTGATATTTCCGAGTACCTGTCTCCCAAAGACGCTCGCAAAATGGACGTCTTTGTTCAGTACGGGCTGGTAGCAGCTATCCAGGCCGTACGCGATGCGGGCCTGGATATGGAAAAGGAAGATGCCGAGCGTGTAGGGGCGGCGATCGGCTCCGGTATCGGTGGCCTCACCAATATCGAAGATAACCACCGCAAGCTGCTCGATTCCGGCCCCCGCAAGCTGTCACCGTTCTTTGTTCCGGGCACGATTATCAATATGATCGCGGGCAATCTGGCGATCATGTACGGCATGAAAGGTCCCAACTTTGCCACGGTAACGGCATGCACCACTGGCACCCATAATATTGGCTTTGCTGCTCAGCAGATTGTGCTGGGGCAAGCGGACGTGATGGTTGCCGGCGGTGCCGAGAAAGGCTCTTCGCCGCTGGGGCTGGGCGGTTTCGCCGCCGCCCGCGCACTATCCACTCGCAACGATGACCCGCAAGCCGCCAGTCGCCCCTGGGACAAGGATCGGGATGGCTTCGTGCTGGCCGATGGTGCCGGCGCGGTGGTGCTGGAAGAGTACGAGCACGCCAAGGCCCGTGGCGCCACGATTTATGCGGAGCTGGCAGGGTTTGGCATGAGTGATGATGCCTACCATATCACCTCCCCGGCGGAAGGTGGCGACGGCGCCATGCGGGCCATGCGCAATGCGCTTCGCAATGCCGGTGTCGAGCCGACCCAGGTGGATTACATCAATGCCCACGGCACCTCCACGCAAATGGGGGATGTGGCGGAAGCCATGGCAGTGAAAACTCTGTTTGGCGACCATGCCCATAATCTGGCGGTCAGCTCCACCAAATCCATGATCGGGCACCTGCTGGGTGCGGCGGGTGCAGTGGAGGCGATTTTCTCCATTCTGGCCATACGCGACTCAGTGGCACCGCCCACCATCAATCTGGATAACCCGGACGAAGGCTGCGATCTGAACTTCGTGGCGAACCAGGCGCAGGAACGTACCATCAACTACGCGCTGTCCAACTCGTTCGGTTTCGGTGGCACCAACGGCACCTTGCTGTTCAAGAAGGTGTAATGCCACTGAATCCCCGTGACCGCGGTTTCGCCTACGGAGACGGTGTGTTCGAAACCGTGCGCGTGGCCGCCTCCGGTGAACAGCCCTTGTGGCCGCGGCATCGTGCCCGCCTGGTTGGTGGGCTGCGAGCACTGGGCATTGCGCTGCCCGATGAATCCCGACTGGACGCTGCCCTTAACGAGGGCGTTGCTGCGCTTGCCGGTGAGGCCGGGGTGGTAAAACTCACGGTCACCCGCGGTGTCGGCGGTCGGGGATATTTGCCCCCGGTACCCGCTCAGCCCACGGTTGTGTGGCAGAGCGGCGGCTTGCCCGTCTGGCCTGAACGCCATCGCCGCGAAGGCCTGGTGCTGGGACTTTGCCAGGCTCCGCTGTATCCTGACCTGCTGGCCGGATTCAAGCATCTGAACCGTCTTCCACAGGTCATGGCACGCCGGGAAGTGGCACGGCAGGGTTGGGACGAAGGGTTGCTGCTCAGTACCCGCAGGCAGCCTCTGGAAGCCACTTCCATGAATCTCTTTGCCCGCTTTGCCAATCACTGGTGGATGCCGGATCTGGATGCTGCCGGAGCTGGTGTGGCCGGCGTGATGCGGGCGCACTTGCACGAGACATTGCTGCAACGCGGCGAGAAAGTGGTCTGTGATCTGCGGCCACTGTCACAGCTGCGCACAGCCGATGGACTGTTTCTGTGTAACAGTGTTGTCGGCGTGCTCCCGGTGCGTAAACTGGCGCAATGGCATTGGCCGGTGCTGGCATCGGTCCGGGAACTGCAACAGTCGACAGAAACCTTTTTGGCCGGCTCACTGAAGGTCTAATAACCGCACTATGCGCAAAAAAATCCGTATTTTTGGACTGCTGGTTGTCTTGCTGGTAGTCGCTGTACCTGTGGCGGGGGCCTGGGTCAGCAGTTATCTACACCGCCCATTACCGGTTTCTGAAGCATTAACGGTGGAAGTGCCCCGGGGCGCCGGCTTGAGCCGTGTGCTGTATAACCTCAAAGAGGAGGGCATCCTGGGTGAGGGCCTGGAAGCCCGTTTCCGCCGGGTGGGAGCGCGAATCTATTCCGCTTTCACTGGCATGGACGGCCGTATGCATGTGGGTGAGTATCAGCTCAAGCCGGGCGACTCGTTGTTGTCTCTGCTGGAGAAAATCGATCGCGGTGATGTGCTGCAACGCAGCCTGACCCTGGTGGAAGGCTGGAACTTCCGCGAATTACGTGCCCGGCTGGCCTCCCAGGAGACCTTGAGTCACCGCCTGAAAGAGTTGACCGACGAGCAAGTGATGGCGGAGTTGGGGCGTCCGGACCGCCACCCGGAGGGATGGTTTGCGCCAGAAACCTATTTTTATACCCGTGGCACCACAGACCTGACCATCCTGGCCCGGGCACTGGCGCGCCAGGAAAGTATTCTCGACGCTGCCTGGCAGCAGCGGGCCAAGGATTTGCCCTACGACACCCCATACGAAGCCCTGATCATGGCGTCTATCGTGGAAAGGGAAACCGGCGTGCCGGAAGAGCGTCCGGAAATTGCTGGCGTTTTTACCAATCGTTTGAACAAGGGCATGCGCCTGCAAACCGACCCGACGGTGATCTACGGCATGGGGGAGGCCTATGACGGAAATATTCGCCGCTCCGATCTGCGTCGCGCTACCCCTTACAATACCTACGTGATCAGCGGGTTGCCGCCCACTCCTATCGCCATGCCCGGCCGGGAAGCCATTCTGGCGGCGGTGAACCCGGGGAAAACCGAGTCCCTGTATTTCGTGGCCCGTGGTGATGGCAGCCATTCTTTTTCCAAAACCCTGGCCCAGCACCGCAAAGCCGTGCGTGAGTATCAGCTGCAACGCCGTGAAGGCTACCGTTCTTCACCCGGAGGCGGATAATGAGTGGCCGTTTCATCACCCTGGAAGGCGGCGAGGGCGCGGGCAAAAGTAGCAATCTGGAATGGCTGGCCGACGCTCTCAGAGCCGCCGGCAAGACGGTGACAGTGAGCCGCGAACCCGGCGGCACCGCCTTGGCGGAATCGATCCGTGGTGTACTGTTGGCGCCCGGTGATGAACCTATGGCGGATGATACGGAGTTGCTGTTGGTGTTCGCCGCCCGCGCGCAGCACCTGGAGCAGAAGATCCGCCCGGCACTGGCCCGTGGCGAATGGGTGCTGTGTGATCGTTTTGTGGACGCCACCTGGGCTTACCAGGGGGCAGGGCGAGGGCTGGACAGCGCAGCCATTGCCGACCTGGAAAGCCTGGTCATTCGCGACACCCGCCCGGACATGACCGTACTGTTTGATGTGCCGGTAGATGTGGGCATGGCACGTGCCGGTAAACGTGCCGCTCTGGATCGCATCGAACAGGAAGACCGGGCTTTTTTTGAACGTATCCGCCAGTGTTATCTGGCCCGTGCAGCCCAGGAGCCTGGCCGGTTCCGCACCGTGGATGCGGGGCAGCCTTTGGGGTCGGTACAGCAGCAGCTGGGCGCGATAGTCGAGGAGATGCTGGCATGGCCGTAACCGGCGCAAAAGTTCAGGCACCGTGTCCCTGGCATGGCGAGGTCATGGCGCAGTTGCTTGACCAGCACGCCCAGGGGCGGCTGCCCCATGCGCTGTTGCTGACCGGTGCCAAAGGTATCGGCAAGCTACGCTTGGCCGAATCCCTGGCCCAGACCCTGCTTTGCGAGAAACCTTCCGCAGGGCTGCCTTGCGGCCATTGTCAGGGGTGCCAGCTCAGCACCGCTGGTACTCACCCCGATCTGCACCGCCTCAGCCCGGAAGAAAAAAGCAAAACCATCAAGATTGATCAGGTCCGCAAGCTGGTGGCGTTTGCCACCCGCACCGCTCAGTACAGTGGTTACCGGGTTGCCATTGTCTATCCTGCAGAAGCGCTCAACCGCAATGCCCAGAATGCCTTGCTGAAAACCCTGGAAGAGCCGGGCGCGCAGACCTTGTTGCTGCTGGTCAGTGATCAGCCGACCCTGTTATTGCCGACCATTCGCAGCCGTTGCCAGCAGCGCACCTTGCCGTTACCGGAGCAGGACCAGGCGCTGCAGTGGTTGCAGAGCCAGGTGGGCGAGAGTGCGGCTTCGTTACTGGATGCCGCCCAGGGGGCGCCGCTACAGGCGCTGGCACTGGAGCAGGCGGACTGGTTTGCCGACCGGGCCCGTTTGCTCGATACCCTGGTCAGCGTGGCAGAAGGGCGCCAGTCGGTGGCGCAAGCGTCGCCGGTGCTCGCCAAGCATGACCCTACCGAGATGGCCGGGGTGATTTATGGCTGGTTGTCACGCTGTTTGAATCAGCGCTTCTCCGGCCAGCAGAGCGCCGACGCATCCCTGGCTCCACTGCTGGAGCGACTCAGCAAGGCGGTGCCACCGGCGCGTTTGTTGCGGGCTGCCCAGCGGGTGCTGGAAGGGCGCCGCGCCTTGCTGTCCGGGGCCAACCCCAACAAGGAATTGCTGTACGAGCAGTGGTTGCTGGTGCTGGTGGGCGTTGACGCTGCGGCAGCAGCGCACTAACCTTGAACCGACTGTTCAAAGATTAATAATAATTTCGTAAGAGGCTCGTTCATGAAAATGCCCGGCGGTCGTAGTGGCATTCTGTCGCTTTCCATCAAAGACAAAGCGGTGCTGTACTCGGCCTACATGCCTTTCATTACCAATGGCGGCCTGTTTATTCCCACCGAAAAGCAATACAAGCTGGGAGAAGAAATCTTCCTGCTGCTCAATATCATGGACGAAGCCGACAAGATTCCGGTGGCGGGCAAGGTGATCTGGATCACGCCCAAAGGCGCTCAAGGTAACCGTAGTGCCGGGATCGGCGTGCAGTTCTCTGACCAGGATGACACTGCCCGCGTCACCATCGAAAATCACCTGGCAGGCTCGCTGGAATCGGATCGACCGACGCATACGATGNNGNACGCCGGACGCCGGACGCCGGACGCCGGACGCCGGACGCCGGACGCCGGACGCTAGAAGCTAGAAGCTAGAAGCTAGAAGCTAGAAGCTAGAAGCTAGAAGCTAGAAGCTAAATCCCGGCGTTGAGTCATTCAGTTTTAAAGCGGTAATACCCCAAGGTATTGCCGCTTTTGCGTTTAGCATCCGGCGTCTGGCATCAAGCGTGGCCACGTGCAGCGTGTCGCCTGTTGCCTATCTGCTCTACAATGCCAGCGTTTTTAACCTCGGAGTGTTCCATGTCTGCTACCCCTTTTGTGGATTCCCATTGCCATCTGGATCGCCTGAATCTTGACGCCCATGGTGGCGATTTCGAGACGATGATGGCGGCCACGGCGCAGGCGGGGGTCAGCCATATGCTGTGTATCGGTGTGGATCTGGAAAGCTTCCCGCAGGTGCAGGCACTGGCCGAGCAATACGAGAACGTGTTTGCCAGCGTTGGCGTGCACCCTCTCTACAAGGAATCCCGCGAGCCACAACCCAACGAATTGGTGGAGCGGGCCGGGCACCCCAAGGTGGTGGCGATTGGCGAGACCGGGCTGGATTACTTTTACGCCAGGGAAGAGCGTGAGTGGCAACAACGCTACTTCGTGGCCCATATTCAGGCGGCTCGGGAAACCGGCCTGCCGCTAGTGGTGCATACCCGTGGCGCCAAGGAAGACACGCTGGCGTTGTTGCGTGAGCATGGTGGTGGTCAGGTGCGCGGGGTGTTGCACTGTTTCACCGAGGATCTGGACATGGCCCTGCAGGCCATTGAGATGGGTTTCTATATTTCCATCTCCGGCATTGTGACCTTCCGCAATGCCCAGGCCCTGCGCGACACCGTGAAGCAGCTGCCGCTGGAGCGGCTGCTGATTGAAACCGACTCGCCCTGGCTGGCGCCGGTGCCGTTCCGTGGCAAGCCCAATGAACCGCGTTACGTGGCGCAAGTGGCTGAATGCGTCGCCGAGCTTCAGGGGGTCAGTGTGGCGGAGCTGGCCAAGGCCACCGCGGATAATTTCTTTTCCCTGTTTAACAAGGCGCAGGCATGAATCTGTATGCAATGATGGCGCTGGCAGCGCTATGTTGTGGAGCCGTGGCGGCACTGTTGGCTGTGCTGATCGAGCGGCGCCGGGCGGCGGTTCGCGAGGCGGCGCTGTTGGCGGAAAAGCAGGCCTTGAGCGAGCCCTTGGCCCAGGTGCCGTTGCTCAAGCAGCAGCTGCAAGAGCAGCAACAGCGTCAACGGGACAGCGACGCGCAGTTGCAACAGTTGGGGTCCGAGAAAGCGCGGCTGGAAGAACGTCTGGCTGGCCAGCAGGAGAAACTGGCCTTTTCCGAGCAAAGCCGCAACCAGCTGAAACAGGAGTTTGAAAACCTGTCAGGGAAGGTGCTTGAGCAGCGCGGCAAGCAGCTGCAGGAGCAGCACCAACAGGGCCTGGATGGCATGCTCAAGCCGTTTCGTGAGCAGCTGGCGGATTTCCGTCGCCGGGTGGACCAGATTCACAGTGACGAGACCCGCGCCCAGGCGTCCCTGATCGAACAGCTGGGCCACCTGAAAAGCCTGAACCAGCAGATGCACGAAGACGCCCGCAACCTGACCGATGCGTTGAAAGGGCAGGCCAAGACCCAGGGTAACTGGGGTGAAATGATTCTGGAGCGGGTGCTGGAGTCTTCCGGCCTGACCCGGGGCCGTGAATACGAAACCCAGGTCACCCTGAAGGACGAGAGCGGCCAGCGTCGCCTGCCCGATGCCATCGTTCACCTGCCGGAAAACAAGGATGTGGTGATTGATGCGAAAGTGTCTCTGGTTGCCTATGAGCGGTTGTCTTCGGCGTCTACGTCAGAGGAGCGCGAACAGGCATTACGTGATCACCTGACCTCACTGCGCAGCCATATCAAGGGCCTGGACACCAAGGATTACAGTGGCCTTGAAGGGATCCGCAGCCTGGATTTCGTGCTGCTCTTTATTCCCATCGAAGGGGCTTTCATGGTGGCGATGGAGCAGGATTCCAGCCTCTATACGGATGCCTTTGCCCGCAACATTGTCCTGGTCAGCCCGACCACGCTACTGGTGACCCTGCGCACCATCCAGAATATCTGGCGTTACGAATACCAGAACCGCAATGCGCTGGATATTGCCGATCGTGCCGGGAAAATCTGTGACCAGGTGTCGCTGATCGGGGAATCCATGGACGATCTGGGTGACAAGATCGGCAAGGCCCAGACGGCATGGGACACCACCTTCAA
Organism: Alcanivorax sp. HI0044; assembly: GCF_001634945.1. Taxonomy (NCBI): domain Bacteria; kingdom Pseudomonadati; phylum Pseudomonadota; class Gammaproteobacteria; order Oceanospirillales; family Alcanivoracaceae; genus Alcanivorax; species Alcanivorax sp. HI0044. The sequence goes on along the minus strand of NZ_LWEZ01001146.1, from coordinate 5,707 downwards.
ACGTCTCAGCAGTGGCCGCGGCAATCTTTACCGCCAGGCCCAGCAATTGAAGGATCTGGGCGCCAAAGCACGCAAGGCGTTACCGGAGCCTGGCGATGATGAGGATGATGGGGTCAGGATGACGGATCAGTCAGGCCGTAAAGAAACATAAGAAGTGTAAAATGTTTACTTTATATAAAGTAAATTTTAGATAATTTAAATGCAGTGTAATTGCTTGCAATTTGATGAACTTTGTCGCTAAAAGTGGCAAAAGAGGGCGGAAAATGACGGGACTTGGTGGTCATTTTTCAGTGTCTTCAGGTACGAATGTGCCACCATTGTAATATCAGAACTGGGTCACAGGATTACGCCGAAAACCTTAGTTAGTATGCGCTCCGTAACGTAATGCTAACGAAAGGTAATTTTATGTATCGTTTGATGTTCGCCCTGATGCTGGGGATGGGCCTGGCTCAAACGGTATCGGCGCTTGACGCTCAACCTCGCATTATCGGGGGACAGGACGTAGCAACAATCCGGCCGTGGATGGCCGAAGTGGAAATCAGTCGATCCGGAAACCCTGCCTACGCTGCCACGCTGTGTGGCGGAACCTTGATTGCGCCCGGCTGGGTGCTGACGGCCGCACACTGTGTGGTGACTTCCAGCGGTGCGACCTTGCAGGCGGGGCAATTGTTTGTGGCCCTGGGGAGCCTGGATCGCACAACCGCTAATCCGCCGGAGCGCCTGGCGGTGTCCTCGGTGCGGGTGCACCCGGATTACCGTGCTGTCACTTTCCACAATGATCTGGCGCTGTTGCAGCTGGCCTCAGACAGCACCGCCACGCCACTGGACCTGGCCAAACCGCAGACCGTGTCTGCGCTGACCAGGGGCAGTAGCGACGAAGCCCTGCAGATAATGGGGTGGGGCTCCACCTCTCCCAGCGGCAATGGCCTTTCCAATTCTCTGCGCGAAGCCCGTGTGGACTACGTGTCCAGCGGCTATTGCGCCAGCCAGTGGAGCAACCTGAGCGGTAACCAGATTTGTGCGGGTGAAATGAACCCCCGGGGTGTCGCCCAGGATTCCTGTCGGGGTGATAGTGGCGGGCCTTTGGTGTACGGCGAGCCGGGGCAGCAATGGCTGGTCGGGGTTACCAGCTACGGCCATGAGCAGTGTGCCACCGCCGGCGTGCCGGCAGTTTATACCCGTGTGGACCGTTATCTGACCTGGCTGGAACAAACCACCTCGGGCAGCCTTGTGGATCTTGCCCTCACGGGCGCCACCGCTGATACCTACAGCAGCCCAGGGGCTGCCACCACGCTGCGTACCGGTATTACCAACACCAGCCAGCAGACCCTGGCCAATAATGTGGGCCTGCGAGTCACGCACAAGAACGGGCTCACGGTACGTGTTCCCGGGTTGGCTTGTGTAAAGCGCAGTGGCTATACAGATTGCCGTGGCAGCACGGATCTGACGCTTGGCCAGCAAACCGAGACTTACAGTGTCGTTCTCAGTGCCAGTGGCCGCTGGGTGGATGAGGTTCGCGTTGAGCCGATTAGCAGTGTGTCCCATGACTATTTCGCCGGCCTGGGCGAAAGCTTCAAGTTGGTCTTCAGCAATGAGCCGGATGTGGTACTCAGCCTGACCACGCAGCGGGGCAATGATGGCCTGGTGCGGGTCAATGCCCAGGTCACCAATGCGGCGACCCATCAGGCAGCGGCGCGGGTGCGGGTTGGCTTTACCTTGCCGTCCGGGTGGAGTCCGGTGTCACTGCCTGAGAACTGTGCCGGGGGCGGCCTGGTGCAATGCGGGCTTGGCGATATGTCGCCGGGTGAAGTGGCGTCCCAGCAACTGATTCTGGACGGTCAGGGCGATGATAGCCTGGCAGTGCAGGTGTGGACCGATAACGGGGATTACCCGGCGGACGATAGCTCGGCAAGCACCCGGCCGGCCCAAGCGCGCAGCAGTGCGTCCAGTGGCGGTAATGCCAGTGGCGGGAGCGATGGCGGCGGTGGCGGGGGCAGTTTGTCCTGGTGGCTGCTGGCGCTATTATCCGTGGTGTCCGTTCGGCGGCTCCACCAGTGACAGGTGGCGCTGACGTTCCGGCGCCAGCGCGCCCTGATTGCCCTTCCAGGGCAGGGCGTCAATCCCCTTGGGGATGGCATCCAGCTGGAAGGGCGCCTTGATAATTTCGAAGTAGGGCGAGTGGTCGAAGTCCGCAGCAGTAATGGCTCGGGGTTGCAGCCGGAGCAAGCGGGCGGCGGGCTCGCTTTCCTTCACCAGCGGCATGACCGGGAATTGCACAAAGCTGAAGGCATCGGCGACGACGGTGCCACTGAGTGCCTTGATCAATTCACCGGCCCAGCGGCGGAACAGGCTGGTGCGCCAGCGCAGGGGCAGCCAGCGCCAGGGTAGCAGGGTCATCATGGCCAGTGCGCCCCAGGACTGGGCACCCCCGGCGCCAATGCGGCTGATGGCGTAGCGGAGTACATCCTGGGCTTCATTGTCACTCAGGCCCTGTGCCCGGCAGACGCGAATCTGACGACCTTCCAGTGCGGACAGCGGCTCCACGATCAACCCCCGTTCCAGGCGGGCATCAATCACCAGTTGGGTATCCGGTTCGCAGGGGGTGTAATCCGCCAACAGGGCGCGCAGGGCCGGGTCGGCTACGTCGTGCAGCCGGCCAATGTAGAGTACCGCCCGCGCGTAGCGGCTATCGCCGATCACCTTGAAGGTGCGGTCCACGCTGCTGTGCCCGGCCACCAACAGCACGTCACAGGATTTCAGCACCGTGCGCAGGCTTTCCAAGTCCGCGCTGGGCTGGCCGCTGAACTGCTCATCGCGCTGCAAACGGCGGCAAATCCATTGATAGAAGGCCAGCTGTCGGTTCATCTGTGAGGCTCCGGTATCCATAACGAGGCGCATATGAGGTTCTGGAGCTTACAGCAGGGCCAGAGCCTGGTCGATGACCGAATTGGCAGTGTAGAAGTGTGGCGAAAAGCGTACACCACCGCCGCGTTCCGCGCATACCACGCCGCCCTTTTTCAGGCGCTGGAAGGTGTCGCCCGGGGCTTCTTCGGACAGGCGGAAGGTGACGATTCCAGCCCGTCGCTGAGGGGCCGCAGCGCTGAGCAGTGTGGCGTTTTTGTCTTGCAGCCCTTCGATCAGCCATTGCACCCGCTGTTGCAAGGCATCAGCCACCGCGTCCATGCCGGTATCCTGCAGCAGTGACAGGGAGGCATTCAGGGCATGGGCACCGAGCATGTTTGGGCTCCCGCATTCGAAGCGTTTGGCGGTAGTGGCGGGCTGCCAGTCCTTGCGGGTGTAATTGCCCGGATCGGCCACCATATGCCAACCATGCTGACGCAGAATCAATTGATCCTGCACCGCGCGGCGGCAATAGAACAGGGCGAGCCCTTCCGGGCCGAGCATCCATTTGTGGCCGTCGGCCACCACAAAATCAGCGTTTACCTGCTCTGCTGAGAACGGCAGTGTGCCGAGAATCTGGATGGCGTCCACACAGAAGAGTATGCCCTGGGCACGGCAGGCGGCGCCGATGGGAGCCATATCCATCAACAGGCCGGTGCCGTACTGGACGGCGGAAAGAGACACCAGGCGGGTGCGCGGACCCATGGAGTCAATGACATTCTGCTCCGGGTTGTCCCCCTCCAGATTGACCTCGATCACTTCCACCCCCTGGTTTGCCAGGGCCTGCCAGGGGATGCGGTTGGACGGGAATTCCTGATCACTGATGATAACCTGATCGCCAGCCTGCCATTCCAGGCCCTGGGCAATGACGGACAGGCCTTCGGAAGTGTTCTTGAGCAAGGCGATCTCTTCGCTGCTAACGCCTCCCACCAGCCAGGCCAAACGCTCGCGTAGCTGCTGCTCGACTTTCAACCAGTGTGGATAATCCCGTGCGCCGATGAATACATTCTGGCGAGCAAATTCGGTTACCGCGTCCTGGGTACGTTGTGGCCAGGGGGCGACGGCTGCATGGTTGAGGTAAAGCAGGCCGTCCTGCTGGGCAAATTCGGTGGCGATATCCGGGGGGCTCCCGTCAGAGTTGGCCATGTTGTGTTGCCTCCGTGCGCTGGGTTGAGCTGATGCGTGGCGGAAAACCATGACGCTATGCTAACCGGCGCCAGGTTTCCATGGCGAGACGCTACCGAAATGCCGCGGGTTGCTATCTGATATGCGTATAAAAAGGGAATGCGTTAGAATTGCGACTGTCCAGTCGGCTTTAGGCCCGCATACCCGGGCGAAAGGAGAAATAGATGGGTGATCTGGAAAAAGCCACGCGTAAAGCTCAGGAATTTCGTCAGCGAGAACGTGAGATTCTCGATGCCGCTCTGGCCCTTTTTCTGGAAGAAGGCGAAGACCGGGTGACCGTGGAAATGATTGCGGACCGGGTGGGTATTGGCAAAGGCACTATCTACAAGCATTTCGAAACCAAGAACGAAATCTACCTGCTGCTGATGCTGCGCTATGAGGAAGACCTGGCCGGCGTGTTCCAGCAAATTTCCGATGCGGACAACAAGGAACGCCTGGCGCGGGAATATTTCCGTTTCCGGATTTCCGATCCCAAGCGTTACCAGCTGTTTGATCGGCTGGAAAACAAGGTGATCAAGGATCATGCCCTGCCTGAGCTGGTGGCCAAGCTGCACAGTATCCGTGAGGCCAATTTTGCGCGGCTTACGGATATCGTCAAAACCCGCATGGAAGAAGGTTCACTGGAAGACGTGCCGCCGATGTATCACATCTGTTCTGCCTGGGCATTTGCCCACGGCGCCGTGGCACTGATGGAATCGCCGTTTTACCAGAAGCAAATTGACGACAAGGATGACTTTCTGGATTTCCTGATCGAAATCGGTATTCGCATGGGGAACAAGGGCCAGCGGGGGCCACGATGAAACAGGCCGAAGAGCTGCTGGCACTACTGGAAAAAGCCGCCGGAGATGAAACCGGCCTGCCTCCGGTGCATCAGTGGAAACCGGAACGGCATGCGGATATTGATATGCGCATTGCCCGCGACGGCACCTGGTTTTATCAGGAATCGCCCATTGAACGGGAAAGAATGGTGGCGTTGTTTTCCACCATCTTGTTGCGCGAAGACGATGATTATTTCCTGGTTACCCCGGTGGAGAAACTGCGCATTCAGGTGGACGATGCGCCCTTTGTGGCCACGGAAGTGCAGCAGGTGAAAGAAGGCGAAACCACCAAACTGGTATTCACCACCAATGTGGGCAGCCATGTGGTTGCCGGCGCGTCCCATCCCCTCTGGGTCAATACTGACAGCGAAACCGGTGAGCCTTCCCCGTACCTGTGTGTGCGGGATAATCTCAATGCCCTGATTGGGCGCTCAGCCTTTTATCAGCTGGTCGACTGGGCCGAGCAGCAGGGCGATACCCTGCAAGTTCACAGCAACGGTGAAACGTTCTCTCTGGGTAGCCTGACGGACTAACCGTATAGCGCTTGTCGGGTGCTTAAGGAGCCTCTGAATAACTCCTTGCGTACTCAGCGTGGTCTGGAGCGTGCAGCTGTTGTGTCTTGTCTCGATGGTCAGGGTGGTTCCCTTTCCGAGAGGCAAGGCGCAGCAGATGGGCGCTCCAGGCCGCGCCCTTCGGGTCTTTCAGGCTGGCCCGCACTCGTTGTTGTACTTTTTCGATGGATGGACATACACCTTCAAAAGCGCGCCTAGATTGCGAACCAGCCTGAAAGACTGAGCATGCAA
>NZ_LWEZ01001145.1:0-724 GCF_001634945.1 Alcanivorax sp. HI0044 | reverse complement strand
GGCGCCAATACGGGGAATCACCGCATCAAACCCTTCCAGCACTTCACCCTTGTAGTGAATTTCCGGCTTGTGAGCCACCATGCTCATGTAACAGCGCAGGGTGTCGATCACATGCATTTCATGGCCCGCTGCTTCGCCGGCTTCGACCATGCGTCGCGTGGAGTACAGGCGCTTGTTTCGGGAAAGAATCGCAATTTTCATGGTTGCTCTTTTGTGCCGCCAAGGAGGAATGACGCTGTCGGGTCCACGGTAATCAGGTCCATGGCGGTTCGTCCCAGCAGCATGCGGAATTTCATGTTTTCACGGTCGGTGAGGGTGATCTCGATGGGCCAACAGCGCCCGCCCAATGCAATCTCCGTGCGAATCACCGGACGCTCTTCCTTGTGACCACCGGAGTCGGTGACCACACGGCGATCCAGCACCGGGGCTTCGCATTCACGAACGGTATCCTGATCCTGAATCGGGTGAATACAAAAACGCACCCACTCGGCCCCGTCACGCTCAAAGGTTTCCACCTGATAGGCGTGCAACGCGGACGTGCGGGCACCGGTATCCACCTTCATCTTGATGGCGTCGATGCCCAACCCGGGCAACTGGGCCCACTCACGCCAACCAACGATCACCTTGTTGCCCGCCTGCAAATCCTTTGTTGCCATCAATCGCGTCCCAGCAATTCGATTTTGTAACCATCCGGGTCTTGAGCAAAGGCCAGCACCGTGGTGCC